>CALMMY010000088.1 GCA_937868695.1 uncultured Comamonadaceae bacterium | reverse complement strand
AGCTTGGGGTGCGGGTAGCTGGACAGGCCCTTGCCATCCACTTCCTGACGGAAATGCAGCAGCTGTTCTTCGGTCAGGCGGCCTTCCAGGTAGGCGCGGGCGTACACGCCGGGCGACACGTGGCCCTGGATGTAGAGGCAGTCGCCACCGTGGTTTTCAGATTCGGCATGCCAGAAGTGGTTGAAGCCGGCACCGAACATGTGGGCCAGCGAGGCAAACGAGCCGATGTGGCCGCCCAAGTCGCCGCCGTCGGCGGGGTTGTGGCGGTTGGCCTTGACGACCATGGCCATGGCGTTCCAGCGCATGTAGGCGCGCAGGCGCTCTTCGATTTCGATGTTGCCGGGGCAGCGTTCTTCCTGGTCGGTCTCGATGGTGTTGACATAGCCGGTGGTGGCGGAAAACGGCATATCGATGCTGCTTTCGCGGGCGTGCTCAAGCAGTTGCTCCAGCAAAAAATGAGCGCGCTCGGGGCCTTCTTTTTCGATGACGGCGGACAGAGCATCCATCCATTCGCGTGTTTCCTGGCTGTCTGCATCCTTAGCAGCACTGCCAAATAGTTGCTGATCCTGTGCAATGGACATGGTCTTGTCTCCTGGGTTGACCGTGGGTAAAGGGGTGAATCGTCAATTCGGGCTGAAGTTTCTCACAAGCCCTTCAAAATTTCAATATGTAAATATTGATTTTATATTGCGGAATATTTTTGAGATTTTCACGCAAAACCACCAAAAAAATTCAGTTGATTTTTTTGTCAACCTCAACACGGGAATGTTTTCTCCGAACTTACATCTCGGTCAAAATCGACCGTTGCGGGTTTTCCCTGTTTTCAATTTCTCTGCTGAATGAATTCATCCCCTCACTCCTCCCAAACGAATCATGAACCGGCCCTTGCCAACCTGGCATGGTGGAAACACTGGTGGCGCAATCTGCCCACCAACCGGCAAGACCGGTTTGCAATGATCGGTCCGCTGGTTGCCGTGGTTCTTTTTTTGTTCGTCATGCTGTCGGCCTTTGCCTATCTGCGCATGGAGGAAATGGACAGGGAGCAAGGTGCCATTGCCCGTGATGTGGAATATGCACAGCAAAGACTCCGGCTTCGCTTGCTGGAACGCCAGGAACAGCTCATGCGCATGGCCCGTCAGGTTGCCAATGCAGAAATTGAAGCACCTGAATTTGCCATGCAGGCAGAAAACCTGATCAACCAGTACCCCGAGCTGGTTGCCGTCACCTGGGTCAACCAGCACCGACAAGTGGTGGCAGCCCAAGCCTCACCCAGTGCAGCTGAATCGAGCTTGCGGTACACCGGACAATTGCTCACACCTGCTGAAAGCGGGGGCACATTCGACCTGGCCAGAGAACTTCGCCAACCTGTGTACTCATCCCCTTTGGCACATGCCGACCAAGGGGCCACCGTTCAGGTACACATTCCGCTGGTCGATATTTCCCGTTTCAGCGGGGTGGTGATGGGTGAATTCTCGGTAGACGGTTTGCTGCGTTTCGGGGTGCCATCCGAAGTGATGGCCCGCTACACGGTGAACCTGCTGGATGACCGGGGCATGGTGTTGGCGGGCACGGTCAGCACACCACCCCACCGCATCCTTCCCGCACTGCCTTGGGGATCTGAAGAAATTACCCAGGAAATCCCGGTCTCCCCCGTTGGCAACGGTCTGTTGCTGCGGGCCCAGGGCTACCGTGCATCCCAGGATCTGGTTGGGGGGGGATTCGTCTGGCTGATCGGAGCGCTCAGTGCGCTGACCGTGTGGATGCTGGTAGGCACCTGGCGACATACCCGCAAACGCACCCAGACTCAGCATGCCCTGATCACGGAAACCAACTTCCGCCGGGCCATGGAAAACTCCATGCTGACCGGCATGCGGGCACTCGACATGAGTGGCCGCATCACCTACGTGAATCCGGCGTTTTGCAGCATGACGGGCCGGACAGAGGCCGAGCTGCTGGGCTGCACGGCCCCCTTCCCGTACTGGCCGGAAGAAGACCATGAAAGCCTGATGCTCCGGCTGGATGACGAGTTGAATGGCCGCTCGAATCCGGGCGGCTTCGAAGTCAGGGTACAGCGGCGCAATGGTGAAACCTTCGATGCCCGCATGTATGTGTCGCCCCTGATTGATGCCAACGGCGTGCAAAGCGGCTGGATGACCTCCATGACCGACATCACCGAACCCAAACGCATCCGCCAGAAACTGACCGCCTCTTATGAACGCTTCACAACTGTGCTGGAAAGCCTGGACTCAGCGGTGTCCGTCGTGCCCCTGGGCAGCCATGAATTGCTGTTTGCCAACAAGCTGTACCGGCTCTGGTTTGGCATGGATGGCAAGGGGCATGAACAAATGCTGGATCAATGCGAGCACCAGATTCAGATTGACCATGGCGATGCCCATGACCCTGTGGACATGTTTGTGGGCATGCCCACCAACAACCTGACCGATGCGCAGGCTGAAAACACCGAGGTGTACGTGGATGCACTGGGCAAATGGCTGGAAATCAGGTCACGCTATGTCACCTGGGTCGATGGCAGACTGGCCCAGATGGCCATTGCCACCGACATCACCGTGCGCCGTCATGCGCAGGAGTTGGCAGCCCAGCAATCTGAGCGGGCCGAAAAAGCCAGCCGCCTCATCACCATGGGAGAAATGGCTTCCAGCGTCGCCCACGAGCTGAATCAACCATTGACCGCCATCAGCAACTATTGCAGCGGCATGATGACGCGCCTTCAAAAACAGCAGATCAGCCAGGAAGACCTGCTGCTCGCCTTGGAAAAAACAGCCCGCCAGGCCCAGCGGGCGGGCCAGATTGTTCAACGGATCAAAGCATTTGTGAAACGCAGCGAACCCAATCCGACTTTGTCGGATGTGGGCAGCATGGTAAGCAATGCGATTGAACTGGCCGACATTGAACTGAGACGACAGCAAGTGCGGCTGAGCCACTATGTGGCCGCCCGGCTGCCTCAGCTGATGGTGGACCCCATCCTGATTGAGCAAGTGCTGATCAACCTGATGAAAAACGGGGCCGACTCCATCCTGCAAGCCCAGCGGCCTGTATCGCAGCGCCAGCTTGAAGTCAAGGTTCTGCCCCGCCAGGTGGCGGGGGCCGATGTGGTGGAATTCAGCGTGCGGGACACTGGAAAAGGTGTGCCAGACGAGTTGCTGGAGCGCATCTACGAAGCTTTTTACAGCACGAAAAGCGAGGGAATGGGCATCGGTTTGAAGCTGTGCCGCAGCATCATCGAGTCGCACCACGGGAGGATACAAGTTCAGAACATCTACAATGGAAACGAGATTTCGGGTTGTGTTTTCAGTTTCTGGATCCCCGTGGCCTCCCCACTTCAAGCATCCTCACTGCGCTGAATTTCAATCCATAACATGGCCAACGGCATCCCCCGCTTGGCTTGGCAACTGTCCGAGGACGATAACAATGAGCATGATTCCCAAACGTGGCACGGTGTATGTGGTGGACGACGACGAAGCCGTGCGCGACTCACTGCAATGGTTGCTGGAAGGCAACGATTACCGGGTGCGCAGCTACGAGTCTGCCGAAGCCTTTTTGAGCCGCTACGACACGCGCG
The DNA here is from genome assembly GCA_937868695.1 of uncultured Comamonadaceae bacterium. Lineage (GTDB taxonomy): Bacteria > Pseudomonadota > Gammaproteobacteria > Burkholderiales > Burkholderiaceae_C > UBA2334. The sequence continues at coordinate 3,059 of CALMMY010000088.1, read as the reverse complement.
AGGTGGCCTGCCTGGTTGCCGATATCCGCATGGTGGGTATGTCGGGCATGGAGCTGCAAGACAAGCTGATCGAGCGCCGCTCGCCCCTGCCGATTGTGTTCATCACCGGCCACGGCGACGTGCCCATGGCCGTTGAGTCGATGAAAAAAGGGGCACTCGACTTCATCCAGAAACCCTTCCAGGAAGCGTCTCTGCTGAGCATCATTGAAAAGATGCTGGACAAAGCAAGGGGCAGCTTTGCCGAGCACCAGAAGGCCGCCAACCGCGATGCCCTGATGTCCAAACTGACCACCCGTGAAGCACAGGTGCTGGAGCGCATCGTGGCAGGCCGCTTGAACAAACAGATTGCCGATGACTTGGGCATCAGCATCAAGACGGTGGAAGCGCACCGCGCCAACATCATGGAAAAGCTCAACGCCAACACGGTCGCCGATCTGCTGAAAATCGCCTTGGGGCCCACCGCCACAGTGGCCGCCTGAGCCCGACTGGTGCTGTCTGGTCAAACAGAGTCAATACAAACCACATTTTTTGCATCAATCAAGGCCCGACAGTCCAGTGCTGACGGGCTTTTTCATTTCAATAATCAGTATGACCGCACAACTCATCGACGGCAACGCCCTCTCCCGCCAACTCCGTGAATCCGTGGCCCAGCGCGTGGTCACCTTGAAAACCCAGGGCATCACCCCCGGCCTGGCGGTGGTGCTGGTGGGAGACAACCCTGCCAGCCAGGTGTATGTGCGCAACAAGGTCAGAGCCTGCGAAGAAACTGGCATGCACTCGGTGCTCGAAAAATACGATGCCAGCATGACCGAGGCCGAACTGCTGGCCCGCATCGAAGCACTCAACAACGACCCATCCATCCACGGCATTCTGGTGCAACTGCCCTTGCCCGCCCACATGGATGCACACAAGGTGATCGAAACCATTTCGCCCGCCAAAGATGTGGATGGCTTCCATGTGGCCAGTGCTGGTGCGCTGATGGTGGGCCAGCCTGGCTTCTGGCCCTGTACCCCCTATGGCTGCATGAAGATGCTGGAGAGCATTGGGTACAGCTTGCGCGGCAAGCACGCGGTGGTGATCGGCCGCAGCAACATTGTGGGCAAGCCCATGGCCATGATGCTGTTACAGCAGAATGCCACCGTCACCATCTGCCACAGCGCCACGCCTGACCTGAAGGCCATGACCTTGCAAGCCGATGTGATCGTGGCTGCTGTGGGCAAACGCAATGTGCTGACAGCCGACATGGTTAAACCCGGCGCGGTGGTGCTGGACGTGGGCATGAACCGCAACGACGAAGGCAAGCTGTGCGGCGACGTGGACTTTGCCGGTGTGAAGGAAGTGGCCAGCTACATCACGCCCGTGCCAGGCGGTGTGGGGCCGATGACCATCACCATGTTGATGGTCAACACGCTGGAATCAGCCGAGCGCCTGCTGCCCGCTGCGGGCTGAATGTGAAGCCAGGTTGGGGCTTGCGAGCACCCACAGCGTCCAACCTGCTGCCAACCATTGCAATAAAACCAAGCTGGTGCCCAACCCATGCCAAAACTTCAAATTGCCACCACTGGCGCGGGCGGTGACGATTTGCTGGGCCACCCAGGTGTCTTGCACGGTGGCAGCCAGCACGGCCAGAATACAAAGAACAATCGCTGCCAGCGTCTTTTTTGATTGAAGAAAAGGCACTTTCCTCATCAAAAAAAAGCCACAAGTCAGGCCAGCAACGATGCTGACTTTCGCAATCACGGCAAACAAGGCTGCGGCCACCGGCCCAGCCACGGCGGGGCTACCGAGCCGGGCAAACAACATGGGCACCGCCACAAAGGCCAACGCGGTCAGACCACCCCACCACAGGGCGGCCAACATCACAGTGAGGCGGTGAGGCAACGCAACCGGCTCACCCATGCGCGTGCTCACTCGTAACGAACCGCCACAATTTCATAATGTTTCAGGCCACCGGGAGCCTGAACCTCCACGCTGTCGCCTTCTTCCTTACCGATCAGGGCTCGCGCAATCGGGCTGCTGATGTTGATGCGCCCCAGCTTCAGGTCGGCTTCGTCTTCACCCACAATCTGGTAAGTCACTTTGTTACCGGTGTCTTCGTCTTCCAGATCCACGGTAGAAGCAAACACCACCTTGCCGCCCGCATCCAGTGTGGAGGGATCGATCACCTTGGCCACAGACAGCTTGCCTTCGATTTCGGCAATGCGGCCTTCGATGAAGCCCTGGCGCTCCTTGGCCGCGTCGTAATCGGCGTTTTCGCTCAGATCGCCTTGGGCGCGTGCTTCGGCAATGGCGTTGATCACCCAGGGGCGATCCACGGTTTTGAGTTTGTGCAGTTCGGCTTTCAGCGCTTCAGCGCCGCGCTTGGTCACGGGAAAAGTGGCCATGATCAGGGTGTCTCCAGATAAAAGAGAAACCGCCACAAGGTCACCCTGTGGCGGTTGGTGTTTTGAAATTGCGCGGAGTTTAAATCAACTCTGGCTCAAGTTTTCAGCGGACTCAGGCTGCCACTGGCGCTTGGAGAGCTGCATGCATTTCCTGAACGGATATCACGCCCAGGTTGTCCATGACCTTCATGCCTTCGACCGCAGCTTCTGCACCGGCAATGGTGGTGAAGGTAGTCACACGGGCCAGCAGCGCAGAGGTGCGGATATGGCGTGAATCGGCAATGGCGTTGCGGCGCTCTTCCACCGTGTTGACGACCATGGCGATCTGCTCGCTCTTGATCATGTCCACGATGTGCGGACGGCCTTCGGTAACCTTGTTGACCGTCTTCACGGGCACACCGGCTGCAGCAATGGCGGATGCGGTGCCTTTGGTGGCCACCACTTCAAAGCCCTGCTCCACCAGTCCACGGGCCACTTCCACGGCACGGGCCTTGTCGTTGTTCTTGACGGAGATGAACACCTTGCCGCTGCTGGTGCCATCGGCCTTGAACGGACGGGGCAGCTTGGTGCCTGCGCCGAGCTGACTCTTCACAAAAGCCTCACCGAAGGTCTTGCCCACGCCCATGACTTCGCCGGTGGACTTCATCTCGGGGCCGAGGATGGTGTCCACACCGG
>CALMMY010000087.1 GCA_937868695.1 uncultured Comamonadaceae bacterium | reverse complement strand
TTCAGAGCACACACCCTGCGTGCGAACACCCCGCAGAAATGACTGATACGTTCGCAGAACCGGCCTTCTAAGCCGGTGCCAGTGTTCCAATGACGGGCATGAAGCGCCGCCATTTTTTGCACTCCACCCTCACACTGCCCGCCATCGCACAGGCACTGTCTGCGATGAGCCTGCCCGCCCAGGCCACGGTTCAACTGGCCAGGCCGCAATGGCGGGCCGACCCGTTTGCCCTGGGTGTGGCCAGTGGTGAGCCACGGCCCGATTCGGTGCTGCTGTGGACGCGCCTCTACCCTGGCCCTGCTGTCCCAGGCCAATCGGCCAGCGAGCGTCAGCAACAGGCATTTTTTGAAGCGCAATCGGGCATGCGTGCCGACCAGTTCTGCGCAGTCAGCTATGAGATTTTTTCGGATGAGGCGCTGACCAAACGGGTGCAACGCGGCGAATTCATCACCCATGCCCGGCGTGGCTGGAGCGTGCATGTGCGGGCGCAGGGCCTGCGCCCCGACCGGCCTTACTGGTACCGCTTCCAGAGCGGCGCGGCACAAAGCCCGGTGGGTCGCACGCGCACCGCGCCCGCACCCGATGCGGTGGTGCCACGCCTGCGGCTGGCACTGGCCTCCTGCCAGCATTACGAGCAGGGGCACTACGCCGCCCACGCCGACATCTCCCGCCAGGACCTGGCGCTGGTGCTGTTTGTGGGCGACTACATTTACGAGAGCACCAACCCCAAATACATCGTGCGCCCGCACACGGGCGGCTTGCCCAGCACCCTGCCCGCATACCGCGAGCGCCACGCCCTGTACAAGCTCGATGCCGACCTGCGGGCCTGCCACGCCGCCCACCCCTGGATCTGCACCTGGGACGACCACGAGGTGGAAAACGACTACGCCAACGACCAGAACCGCAGCTACACCGACCCCGCCGCCTTCCTGGCCCGCCGCGCCGCCGCCTACCAGGCCTACTTCGAGCACATGCCGGTGTGGCCGGTGGCCCCCGGCAGCGGCGATGGGCCGCAGGGGCTGGACGATCTGGACTTTGCCCAACCGCGCATCTACCAGCATTACGCCTGGGGCCAGCTGGCCGATCTGTGGACGCTGGACTGCCGCCAGTACCGCAGCCCCCAGCCCTGCCGCGACCCGATCAAGGGCGGTGGCCGGGTGGTGGTGAGTTGCCAGGAGAGCGAAGCAGCCGAACGCACCATGCTGGGCCAGGAGCAGGCCCAGTGGCTGGCACAAGGGCTGGCGGCCTCACGCCGCCAGTGGCGCTTGCTGGCCCAGAGCACGCAAATCAGCTCCACCGGCGTGAACACCCCGGTAGGCCGCAGCATCTTCACCGACGGTTGGGATGGCTACAGCGCCGCCCGCCGCCAGCTGCTGCAAACCGTGGTCGATGCCAAAGTCAACAACGTGGTGGCCCTGGGTGGCGATGTACACCAGAACGTGGCCGCCCAGCTGCGGCTGGAGCCCAACAACCCCCAGTCGCCCATCGTGGCCAGCGAGTTTGTCGCCACCTCCATCACCTCGCGCGGCATGGGCGAGTTTGCGCTGGCCCGCATCCGCGCCAGCAACCCCGACATCCTGCACGCCCGCAGCGACGAGCGCGGCTACGCGCTGGTGGACATCACCCCCGAGCGCATGCACACGCAGTTTCTGACCACGCCGTTTCCGGCCCAGGCCGGGGCCAAACTCCAACTGCAGGCCCAGTTTCAGGTGCTGGCTGGCCAGGCGGGCGTGCAGGCTGTCAACTGACAGGGTGTGCGCACGGGTTGAAAGCTCTGGTCACATGGGCGCAAGCCATACCCAGCACCTATGATCTGACCTTACTGGCTTGTTTGTGACTCGTTCGTAAGGTTTTGGGTGCTGTGGTTCAATAGGTGCATTCAGAGGACACCATGATGGTCACCACCGTTTCTGCCGCCAAGACCACCCCAGTCACCCATCCAGCCACGGCAGCCCGCACCACCGCCGGTGCCGCCCCGGTCAAAAAACCCAGCTTCCGAGAGCAGATGCACCAGGCCAGGGAAGATGCCATCGTGCTGGCCGTCAACAAGCTGCTGGCCGAAAAAGGCTTCGAGAGCATGACCGTGGACGAGGTGGCCGCCGAGGTGGGCATTGCCAAAGCCAGCCTGTACAAGCACTTTCCCAGCAAGGAGCACCTGGCCGCCGCCGCCATGGTGCGCATCCTGCAACGCACGCAGGATTTTCTGGCGGCACTGCCCCCCGGAGACAGCGCAGTCAGCAAGCTGCGCAGCGTGGCCCGCTGGGCGATGCAAGTGCATCTGGCGGGCGAAATGCCCTTGCTGCCCAGCGAGAACTCCAGCCTGCGCGCCACCCTCATGGGCCACACCGCCTACCTGGATGCACTGACGCAGGTCAGCGACCAGCTGGGTGAATGGATCATCCAGGCCCAGGCCGACGGGGCCATCAACCCGGCCATTCCCCCCACCGTGGTGCTGTACACCCTGTTTGCCCGCGCCTGCGATCCGGTGCTGGGTTTCATGAAAGCCACCGGGCAGTACAGCACCGAAGCCATCGTCGAACAGGTGCTGATGACCTGTTTCGACGGCCTGCACACCCGCCAGCCGGGTTGATGGCCGCCTGGGCATCCAGGCAGGCCCCCAAGGACATTACAAATGGTTACGTCAGAAATTCGGGTAAACCCGTAGACTTGGCCGCTTCATTGTTCCGACTTTCATGGGGGAATCCGCCATGTCCACCTCACGTTTTTCTGTTGACGATCACGCTAGCCTACGGGCATCACCGGCCACCGCTGCCGGAAACAGCCAGGGTGCCCTGTCCCAACCGCCCTCCCGCGCCGTGGGCGTGGAAACCGTGCGCAGCCTCACCCTCATGCTGATGGCGGCCTGCCTGACCACGCTGGTGCTGCTGACCCAGCGGCTGTTGCAATCCTGGGCGGGAGACGATCTGTTTCTGGGCTGGACGGTACTGTGGTGCGTGATGCTGGCCGCCTTGCTGGGCCTGTCGCGCCTGAGCAATGACCTGGTTCACCGCACGCTGGCCAGCCTGGACGACTGGGCCTTGCGCCTGGCCCGTCACCGCGCCCTGCGCCGCCAGCGCAGCCATGCGGGCTGAAGCAAAAGGCGTTGCACCATCAAAAAAGCCACCGCATCGGGTGGCTTTGTTTGAAAAACCGGGGCTGCGACCGATAAGTCCGCCCGGTTAACCGGACTGGCACGCAGGTGTGGCCTGCCTGTCCGGGTCGGGAAACGGGCCTTGGCCCATTTCCCATTGCCTGCCTCAGGCTGCGATCAGGCGTTCTTGCAGACGCGCTTTGGTCTCCTCGAGCTCCTTGGGCAAGTGGTAGGCGAGCTGGGCAAACTGCTCGGTGTGCAGACCCAGCTCTTGCTGCCAGGCAGCCTTGTCGATGCTGGTCACGCTGTTGAACTGGGCTTCGCTGAAGTTCAGACCGGTCCAGTTGATTTCAGCGTAGGTGGGGCTGGTGCCGAACATGGTTTCGGTGCCGGCGGCCTTGCCTTCCAGGCGGTCGATCATCCACTTCAGCACGCGCATGTTTTCGCCGTAGCCGGGCCACACGAACTTGCCGTTGTCGCCCTTGCGGAACCAGTTCACGCAGAAGATGGCGGGAATCTTGGCATCCACGGTCTTCAGGTGGGCACCCACGTTCAGCCAGTGCTGGAAGTAGTCGCTCATGTTGTAACCGGTGAAGGGCAGCATGGCGAAGGGGTCGCGGCGCACCACACCTTGGGCACCAAAGGCGGCGGCGGTGGTTTCGGAGCCCATTGTGGCGGCCATGTACACGCCTTCCACCCAGTCGCGGGCTTCGGTCACCAGCGGCACGGTGGTGGAGCGGCGGCCACCGAAGATGAAGGCATCAATCGGCACACCGGCGGGGTCGTTCCAGGCGCTGTCCAAGGCGGGGTTGTTGGTGGCGGCCACCGTGAAGCGGGAATTGGGGTGGGCCGACTTGGCACCGGTTTCCTTGGCGAGGGCCGGAGTCCAGTCTTTGCCTTGCCAGTCGATCAGGTGATCGGGCACCACGCCGCCGGTGTCCTGCTCCATGCCTTCCCACCACACGTCGCCGTCATCGGTCAGGGCCACGTTGGTGAAGATCACGTCCTTGTCCAGGCTGCGCATGCAGTTGGGGTTGGT
>CALMMY010000086.1 GCA_937868695.1 uncultured Comamonadaceae bacterium | reverse complement strand
GGTCTGGATGTCCATCAGCCCCAGTACGCTGTGGAACAGGTTGTCGTGTGTCAGTGGTTGCTTGGCACGCTGGTTCAGGCAGGCATGGCTCAGCCCGGTGCGCTGCTGCATGGGTTCAGACAGCCAGGCCAGCATGGGCACCTGCTTTTGTTCGTCAGGGGCCAGGGCGTAAGGCAGGCCGTGCAGGTAGAGGTTGTTTTCGCCCAGCGATTCGCCGTGGTCCGACACATACAGCAATGCGGTGCTCATGGGTTGCCTGTTCAGCCAGGCGATGGTTTGCGCCAGAAAATGGTCGGTGTAGCGGATGGCGTTGTCGTAGGCATTGACGACGGTCTGGCGGTCGCAGTCCTGCAAGGCATTGCTTGCGCATTCGGGCAAAAACGCTTTCTGTGCGGCGGGTGAGCGCTTGAAATAGGCCGGGCCGTGGTTGCCCATCTGGTGCAGCACCACCACCGTACCCAGCTGCTTGCGCTCGGGTGGCAGGGCGGCGAGCTGGCGTTCCATCTCGCCCAGCATGATTTCATCCAGGCAATCGCCCGAGTCGCACAGGCCGGGTTGCTTCAGGTCGCGCGTGTTGGCATTGGGCTCACGGTCGCACAGGCCCTTGCAGCCCGACTGGTTGTCTATCCACACCACGGCCAGCCCGGCGCGTTGCAGCATGTCGAGCAGGTTTTCATGGCGGGCCGAGCTGTCTTCAAAGGCTTTTTTGCCCAGATGCGAAAACATGCACGGCACCGATGCCTGGGTGTTGGTGCCGCAGGAGCGCACATCGCTGAAGTAGGTCAGCTGCCCCTGTTTGAGCAGGGTTTGCAGCTTGGGTGTGGTGTCGCGGGCGTAGCCGTCCAGGCCGAAGTTGGCGGCGCGCGCGGTTTCACCCACTACCACCACCAGCAAAGGGGGGCGGGTCTGGTTGGTGTAGCTGGGGCCGGGGCGGGCATCTTCGCCCACGGCTTGCAGGGGCTGCTGCGAGCGCGGCGCGGTGTCGGCAACCACTTTGGCCACGGCATACACGCTGTTGAGCGGGTTGATGAGGTAGCGCACCTGCTTGTGGTTGCGCATGACCGAGGCAAAGTCCTGAAAGATTACATACAGTGCCAGGCCCGCCACCAGGGTGGCCACCAGCAGCGTGGCGGCGTTGGTGCCGATGTGGCGCAGCGCCTTGGCCGGGCGCACGGGCTGTCGCCACAGCCACCAGGCTGGCAGCACGCCCAGCACCAGCAGCGTGAAGACCAGGCGCAGCGAGAACAGGTCGGCGGCTTCCTTGGTGTCGGTGTGCAGCACGTTGACCAGCATGCTCGGGTCGATGAGGGTGGAAAACGCCAGCATGAAGTGGGTGGCGGCCGCTGCGCTCATCAGCAAAATCACCGCCACTGGCTTGAAGACCCGTGGCCAGGCCAGCAGGCTGATGAACACCGCCAGCACGCCCCACAGCCACACGCCCATGCCCAGCATGAAGCGCAGGCCGCGCCAGCCGTTCACTTCGGGCAGTGCCCACAGCTGCTGCCACAGCGCCACGTTGCTCACCGTCGCCAGCCACAGGGCCAGCAAACCGACCAGTGCAGGCATGCGCCAGCCAGGCTCTGGTTGATCCGGATGGAAGCGGGATGCGGACGAATAAGGGGACAGCGCGGGGGGGGCGGGGTGTGGAACAGCGGACATGCACCAATGCACAGCCTGTGCTCCGAGGGAAGCCGCATGAGAAGCTGTGGTGGGGCGGCAGTGTAGGCTCGCAGATGTTAATTTCGGCTTAAACCGGGCTGCGGTCGGTGTTTTTTGCGCTGGTGGTGTGGGATGGGGACATGGGCTCCGATGGAGCCTGGTTGGGCCAGAACAGCGCAAACCGGATGGGCCAGTCCAGATCGGTGGGGTGGGTTTGCCACTGCGCGCCGTGCCAGGCGGCAATGCGCTTGGCCAGTGTCAGCCCCAGGCCCAACCCGGAGGGGGGGGGCTCCGGGTTGGTCGGTTCGCCCGCATGCGAGGGGCGCACGCGGGTGTTGCTGACGCTGATGCCGCAGCCTTGCGCATCGGTCCACACATTGACCTGGATGTGGGTGCCAGGCGGATTGTGTTGGATCGCGTTGTCCAGCAGATTGCGCAGAGCCAGTGCCAGCAGGATGGGCCGCCCGGCGACCGCCACGGTGGAATGGGGGGCCGTGGTCTCCAGGGCCAAGTCCTGGCCGCGTTCGTGGGCGGCCTGGGCGTGGTGGGCCACAGTCTGGCGGCCCAGGTGATTCAGGCACACCGGCTCCACCTCCAGCCCTGCCTGGCGCTGTGCGCGGGCAAAAGCCAGCAGCTGGGCCAGTACTTTGCCTGCATGCAGTGCCTGCGACTGCACGGTGTGCAGGGCCTGGGCCCGTTGTACCGGGTCGGTGCTGGTTCTGGCCACATGGCTTTGCAGGGCCAGTGAGGTGAGGGGGGTGCGCAGCTCATGGGCGATGTCGGATGTGAAGTCGCGCTCCTGCTGCATTTGCTGGGCCAGCCTGTCCATCAAGGCATTGATGGCCCGCACGGTGCTGGAAAAATCGGTGAACGCCTGGTCGGTGGCCAGTCTGTGCGGGCTGAGCGGATCGAGCGCATCGATGCGTTGGCTCAGTTGCCGCAAGGGCTTGAGCCCCCTGCGCAAAGTCCAGGCCAGCAACAAAGCCACCAGCGGCAGCACGATGAAGGCCGGGCGGGCAAGGTTGATGGCAATGTCGCGTCCGAGTTCAAACCGTGCATCCAGATCCATCACGGTGGTGACGCGCCGCTGCGATGTGCCTTGTGCCACTTGCAAGGTGAACAGCCGCCAGTGGTGCAGTTCGCCGTGTACCTCGACCGATGTGGTCAGGTAGCCCACAGCGGGTGTGCCCAGCTGGGTCAGGAGACCGTGGGAGTCCAGCAGCAAGGTGTCGTCTTGCCATACCAGCACGGCAATGTGTTGCTCGTAGCTGTGCTGCTCGGGTGCCAGGTTGTCGCGTGATAGCCGCGCCACAGGAGCGGGGGGGGACAAGGGGGCATGCATCCAGAGTTTGGCGGTTGCGGTAAGCCGACCATCGCTGATTTCATCGGCTTCATACAGCCCGATGCGATAGGCCATGGCAGCCAGCATGAGACAAGTCATCATCATGGCCGCCATCGTCCACAGCCACAGGTGCCGCCACAAAGGCGTGCCAGCCACGGGCTTCACGGTGGCGTTTCGCGGGCAATGAAATAGCCCACTCCGCGTACCGTGCGGATCAGGCCCTCCCCCAGCTTGCGCCGGAGGTGGTGGACGTGTACCTCAATGGCATTGCTTTCCAGCTCTTCCCCGAAGCCGTACACGGCGGCTTCGAGCCGCGCACGGTCCAGCACCACACCCTTGGCTTGCAGCATGGCCACCAGCAGGCTGTACTCGCGCACGCCCAGGTTGACAGGTCGCCCGGCCAACAACACTTCGCGGCTGGCCGGATTGACGCTCAGTTTGCCGTGTTCGATCAGCGGGCTGGCCCGGCCCGAAGTGCGGCGCAAGGCCAGACGCAGGCGGGCCAGCAATTCCTGCACATCAAAGGGCTTGACCAGGTAGTCGTCGGCACCGCCATCCAGGCCCACCACGCGGTCTGGAACGGCATCGCGGGCGGTCATGATGAGCATGGGCAAATCGTGTTCAGGCCGCACGACCTGGCCAGGGCGCAGGCCGCGCACACGGGCCAGCAGGGTCAGGCCATCGCCATCGGGCAGACCCAGATCCAGCAGCACGGCATCCACCGGCTCACTGGTCAGCACCCCCCAGGCCTGGGCCAGGTTGCCCGCGATATCGGCTGCATAGCCCTCTTGGCGCAGGGTTTCCTGGAGACCCTGGGCGATATCGACATCGTCCTCAATAATCAGAATGCGCATGATTTTTTCACCATCCCAAGCCCAGTTTCAGCGGTAAATAAACAGCCATGCCCGTGACGATGGTGCCCAGCACCCCGCGCCTGGCCATGAACCAGACGCAACCGGTGGCCACGGCAAACAGCCGGGCATCCTGCCAGGTGGCAATCAGTGCGCCCTGGCTCATCACCACTTCGGGCACCACCACCGCGCCCAGCGCGGCAATGGGGGCGTACTGCAAGCCGCGCTGCGCCCAGCCGGGCAGGCTCCAGGGTTTGTCTGACAAAAAGAAGAAGCAGCGTGTGAGCACCGTCACCACCGTCAGGCAGGCAATGGTCAGCAGGGTGAAGGCATCGGTTTCACCCATGACTGGTCTCCTGCTGGCGGTGCTCGATCAGCAGGCAGCACACCACCGCCACCGCGATGGCCACCACGATGTTGAGCTTGAGCGGCAAGGCCCAGGCCACCACCGCCGCTGCGCCCGATATGCCCACCGCCACCACGCGCAGCGGCGAGGTGGCCAGCGACAGCATCACCCCCATCAGCGCCAGGATGCCGGCAAACCCCAGCCCCCAGTGGGTGGGGATGACGTTGGCCAGCCCAATGCCGACCAGGCTGGCCCCCATCCACGCCATCCAGTTGATGCCGCAGTTGCCCATCAGGTAGGCCTGCTGTGCCACCAGTTCGGATGGCGGGGTGTCTGCGTGGGGGGCATGCGGGTAGCGCCGGGCAAAAAACACGTAGCTCAGGTCGGCGGTGAGGTAGCCGGTGACCAGCCGCTCGCGCAGCGGCAGGTGCATGACGTAGGGCCGCAGGTGCGCCGAAAACACCACAAACCGCAGGTTGACGCAGAACGCCGTGGCCAGGATCACCCACAGCGGGGCACCCGATGCGATCAGGGGAATGGCGGCCAGCTGGGCGCTGCCCGCAAACACCAGCAGTGTCATGGCCACGGCCTCGAAGGTGCTCATGCCCGACTTGACCATGGCCACGCCGGTCATCAGTCCCCAGGCACCGATGCCGGTGGCCACGCTGGCCAGGTCGCGCACGCCCTGCCAGTAGTCGGGGTGGCGGTACAAACTGGGTTTGAAGAACATGGAGTTTCAGTGACCCAACACGGTGCCTGCGCTCAGGGGGCAGCCGCGCAGAAAGTCGCCAGCGGCCAGGCGCTTGCCGCCGGCACGCTGCAAATGCGTCAGCACCAG
>CALMMY010000085.1 GCA_937868695.1 uncultured Comamonadaceae bacterium | reverse complement strand
CGCTCTTGCACAATGCGGGCAACCGAGCCGCCACCCAGACAGACCGACATGACGACGATGGAATTCCAGCCCTCTGCCACCCACGCCCAGCTGGCGGCCATCCGCCAGGTGCTGCTGCACCGGGAGCGTGAGCGCCAGGCCGCACTGGCCGCTGCGGCTGAAATTCAGCGCAAGGCGCAGGCCGAGCGCAACCTGTTTGCCAACGCAGTGGGAGCGGTCAAACCGCTGAAAGCGCAGCTGCGAGCCCAGCTGGAGCTGGAACGCGCCCTGCCCCTGGCCCGACAGCGCGAGCTGGACGAACGCGCCGTGATGCAGGAGGCCATTTCGGATGAGTTCGATGTGGAAAGTCTGCTGGACACCGACGACAGCCTGAGCTACCGCCGCCCCGGCCTGGGGCCAGACGTGACGCGCCACCTGCGCCGTGGCCGCTGGAGCCTGCAAGGCCAGCTCGATCTGCACGGCTTGCGCAGCGACGAGGCCCGCGTGGCGCTGGGCCAGTTTCTGCGCGAGGCGCACAAGGTGGGCTGGCGCTGCGTGCGCGTGGTTCACGGCAAGGGGCTGGGTTCACCCGGCAAGGTGCCGGTGCTGAAAAACAAGGTGCAACGCTGGCTGGTGCAGAAAAACGAGGTGCTGGCCTTTGTGCAGGCCCGCCCGGCAGATGGCGGGGCCGGGGCGCTGATCGTGCTGCTGGCTCCGGGGTAGGCCTGGGGTGGCACACAACCCCCAGTCCTGTGTGCGCCCAGCCCCCTCAGCTGTCTGCCAGACTGAAGCCCAGCTGAATGCGGTTGATGCCGTTGTCGTGCACGTATTTCAAATCATCGGTCAGCGTGGTGATGATGTGCAGGCCAAAACCGCCGGTGTGGTCAATGGACAGGTCATCGGGGTCAAAAACCACGTGCTGCGAGGGATCGAACTCGTTGCCAATCGACTCCAGCGCCACATAGACCATCTGGCCCTCACACCACATCAGCAAATCCACCGATGAATGCTGCAACCCCGCCTGGGAATGCCTCACCACGTTGGTGAACACCTCCACCACGGCCAGCTCCAACTTGAAACACACGTGGTCTGGCAAGTTGAATTCAGTGGTGTTTTCGTACAGAAAGGCTTGCACCTGGGCAATCTGTGACAGCTCCTTGCTGGCCTGCAACCGCTTGGGAACGGGCGACAGCAACGGAAACACGGCCACCAGCATGGTGAGGTCATCGGTAGGTGCGCAACCAGCCAAAAACTCTTTCACATCCCTGCGCAACAAGTCAATGCGGGCCGCCGGGCCCCAGATAGCGGGTGAACAGCGTGTGGCCGAGGCCATCAGCCGCTCTTCACCAAACGCCTCGCCCTCGGGGTTGCGGGCATCGGTCACGCCGTCGGAGAAGCACAGCAGGCTGTCGCCTGGCCCCATTTCGACAACTTCTTCGGTGTACACCTCGCTTTCCAGCACGCCCAGCGGCAGATGCTGGCTGCCAAAAGCACGCACCCGGCTGCCGTTGATCAACAAAGGCTGCATGTGCCCGCACGACACCGCACTGATGGTGCCCAGCGTGCAGTTGATGCGGATGTAGGCGAGCGTGACAAAGCTGTCCAGCTCACTGAGTTTGTGGGTCAGCTGGGCATGGATGGCATTGATGATGTGCGCCACCGAGAGCAACTGGTTGGGGTTGTCGATCACGCTCTGGGCGATGTAGCGCTGGATTTGCAGCTTCACATCGGCCCCCATCAGGGCGGCGAGCGGCCCTTTGCCCATCACGTCACCCACAATCAAATCCACCGTGTTGGGGAAGATGGAGGTGACTTCGATGAAGTCGCCGTTCACACCTTGCCTGGCCTCGGCCCGTGCTGTCACATAAACCCCTCCAGTGATGGGAGGGATGGAGCCGAGCAGCAGCGTTTTCTGGATACGCTGGCTGAAGCGTTCTTCGTAGTCCAGCCGGGCTTGCAGCTTCTGGTTGGTTTGCGACACGGTTTCGAGCAACGACAGGTTGCGCCGCTGCACACCGATTACCCGCTGGAAATTGCGGATTTTGGCCCGCAGAAATCCGTAGTTGACGGGTTTGGTCATGAAATCGTCTGCACCGGAATCCAAGGCCTTGATGATCAGGTTCTCGGTGTTGTGGGCAGAAATCACGATGACGGGTATCCACCGGTCTGAACGCTGCTTGCGCAATTCGGCAAGCACATAAAAGCCGTCGCCATCCGTCATGCCCAAGTCCAGCGAAATCAGATCGACTTCTTCTCGCCCCATCAGCTCCAGTGCCGCACGGCCACTGTCGGCCTGCAACACATGGTGCCCCATTTTTTTGAGCAAAGCGGCCACCAGCATGCGCGGGACGATGTCATCATCCACAACCAGAATGCGCAATGGTTCCAGCTCGGCCTCAATGGATGGCGATGGTGCGGCGATGGTCGTGTTCATGTCTCTGGATCAAAAGTGGAATGCACTTGAATAAAAGTGGAAAGCACTTGAATGCCTACTGGCCCAAGAATCGAAGTGTCCACCCAAACATCCACTGGCAGACAGTCCAAAGCATAAATGACGCATCCTCGGTGTACAACTGCACAAGGCAGTTTCGGTCAAGAGAAAAATACCCATGGTCTGCGGATATAAATGACAGGTTGATTCATTCACTTACACAGGAGAAATACATGAAAGTAGTAGTGATGGCAGGTGGATCGGGAACGAGGCTGTGGCCGCTGTCCAGAGCCATGTATCCCAAGCAATTTTTGTCATTGGCCGCAGACAAGACCATGCTGCAAGCCACGCTGGATCGCTGTACCGGCCTCACCTCCTCTACCCCGGTGGTGATTTGCAATGAAGACCACCGTTTCATCGTGGCCGAACAGCTGCGCACTGACAAAATCACAGCCAACATCATTCTGGAACCCATGGGCAAAAACACCGCCCCGGCCATTGCCTTGGCTGCGCTGTACGCGATGAAAGCAGAGCAAGACCCGGTGTTGCTGGTTCTGGCTGCCGACCATGTGATTCAACAGAAAAATGTGTTCCAGCAGCAGGTCAAAAAAGCGGCCCTTCTGGCTGAAAAGGGCTATCTGGTTACCTTCGGCATCGTGGCCGACAAGCCTGAAACAGGGTACGGCTATATCCAGCGCGGTGAAAACATCGAAGGACACGAAGGCTACCGCGTCAAGGGATTTGTTGAAAAACCCAACCAAGCCAAAGCGACCGAATATCTGCAATCCGGCGAGTATTACTGGAACAGCGGCATGTTCATGTTCCGGGCTTCCAGCTACATCAATGAGCTGAAAAAATACCGTCCAGACATTTTGGCAGCCTGCGAATTGGCGATGGGCAACACCCAGAAGGATATGGATTTTGTGCGTGTGGACAAAGCAGAATTCCAACAATGCGCCTCAGAATCCATCGACTATGCCGTGATGGAAAAAACCAGCAACTCGGTTGTGGTTCCCCTCGATGCAGGCTGGAGTGATGTGGGATCGTGGTCTTCACTGTGGGAAGTCAGCCAAAAAGATGAGAATCACAACACCACCAAAGGCGATGTGCTGCTGCATGACACCCACAATTCATTCGTGTTGTCTACCAGCAAACTCGTGGCCACAGTGGGTTTGAACAACATTGTGGTGGTGGAAACCAAAGATGCCGTTTTGGTGGCCGACAAAGACAAGGTGCAGGAAGTCAAGAAAATTGTGGATCAACTCAAGAGTGCGGAGCGCCCTGAGTACCAATTGCACAGGGAGGTGTACCGCCCTTGGGGCAATTACGACTCGATTGACAATGGCACCCGCTACCAGGTCAAGCGCATCACCGTCAAACCGGGTGCCAAACTGTCGGTACAAATGCACCACCACCGGGCTGAGCACTGGATTGTGGTTTCCGGCACAGCCAAGGTGCTCAATGGCAATGAAGAGAAGTTGCTGACTGAAAACGAATCCATCTACATTCCGGTGGGTGCGGTTCATTACCTTGAAAATCCGGGAAAAATTCCATTGGAGCTGATTGAGGTTCAATCGGGTTCGTATCTGGGTGAAGACGACATTGTCCGGTTTGAAGACATGTACGGTCGAAGCTGATGACACGGTGGCCACACCAGTGGCCACCCTCGAATACCGTGGAAAAAAAACAAAATGAATCGTCCAAAATATTTGCGGACTTCACGCTGAGCCGGATTAAGCCCGAAATTCGGCAAAGCTTCACGGATGTGCAGTTGATAGAGTTGCGCCGTGTTTTGATCGACCAGGTGGAAAGCAGCCACCACAGCTTGGATATCAGATTCACATTCAGAATATTGTTTCAGAGCTACTATTTTGTGATTCTGAGTGGAAAAGACAGAAGAAAAAAAACACTGGATGCCAACAACAGCCGAAAAGAGAAAACCACGGAAAAACTGCTTTCAATTGCCGTGACAGGAATCATCACACTGGGTATTGTGTATTCAGCATACTCCTTGCTTGTGTTGCTGTACCAGATCAAAAAAGAAATGGGCATCGATTTGATCGAAAACATGCACATTGAAGATGCAATAAAAAAAATCATTGAAATGGTGATATGAAATCAGCTAATTTCATGGCTTTCTCCGCCATCATCTCACTGGGAGCGCTGTCGGGGTGCAGTTCACTCGAAAGAACACTGGTATTTCCAGTTCAGCAAGAAGAATTGGAGATACAGCCCTACGACACATCAACCCACAAAAATAGCATTCACATCTTCACGCCCATCGACATCAGCGAAAAAATAGCAGCCAGACAACAAAAGAAAAAAATTACCCATATTGACATTGCGATCGACGAAACAACTGCATACTCCAAACAAATCAGAAATACACCGGAAAATATATACAGGGAAGAAATACTGAGAAGACTGATTTACTCGATTCCTGGTAATGGCCCATCCGTCACTATTTGGTCAATTGGCAGCAGCCATAAAAACTACAGATTGCAGCATCCAAATCAGCTTGATATCGGACAACAGCATATTGCGACCAACATATTTCACCAAGGGATTGACAAAATTGCCGAAGAACTCACAGCCAGAAAAAAACCTGCGGCACTGGTTGTCATCAAAGAATTCTCAAGCATCACAGAAAGTGATGAAAACGCGATTGACAGATTGCGGCAGCGAATGAAATCCTCAAAAGGCTTGAGTATCGGCATGGGTGAAAGCCACTGGCTTGGCAGTGATCAAGGCATCTGTATTTACTCAGTTGGGCCAACAAATAATTTCTCATCATCCAAAATAGAACGAGCGGATGAATGCGGATTTTCAATCACTGCCGACCATCTCGCACAAGGCAGGAATGCGAACCACATGATTGAGGAAATGATTTATTCAGCGCCGATTGACACCGACATGGATGGCATACCCGATTACAAAGATCAATGCAACAAGACACCTGCAAGATCAATTGTGAATCACGAGGGATGCAGTCTCATTCAAAAATGAACAACATGAAAATTTTGTCGATGAAGTACCTATGTGCACTTCTGCTGTTTATCCACTTGGGCGTGGCCATGGCCCAGTCATCGTCTCAGCGGATGGGACTGCTGTTTCCGGATGAACAACAACGCCTCAATGCAGTGAAAGCAGCACCGTCCGGTCAGGACGAAGCACTGGAAGCACCAGCCAGCCCGATCTTTGAAGACAAGCCAAATGACAAGAACATCCGTGATTTTTTGATCCGGCTTTCACAGGGACTGTCTGCCGGTGAAAAATTGAGCATCGAGGCTGATGGCAATTCAACACCCAAGAACATCAATCAGGCCCTTTCAGCTGATACCTTGAAAGAGCAGAAAAAAGAAAGAAAAATCGACGGTGAGATACAACTTTTTGGTTATGACATTTTTCAAAAAACGCCCACCACATTCGCACCGGTAGAAAACATACCGGTTCCAAGCGATTACATCATCGGGCCAGGTGACACATTCAAGGTACAAATTTTTGGACCTGTTGATGTTGAATATTCACTGGTGGTCACCCGAGATGGCCGGATCTTGGTGCCTGAAATCGGAGACATTCAGGTTGGTGGGATGACGTTTGAAGAGGCTAAATACACCATCAATGAAAAATCCATCAAACTGAGAATCGGTGTCAAAACCGCAATCACACTTTCAAATCTGCAAACAATTCAAATTACGCTGGTAGGTGAAGTGGAAAAGCCGGGTATTTATACAGTCAGCGGCTTGTCATCGCTCATCAACACCATCATCAGCACAGGCGGCGTGAAGCAGACCGGATCGTTGAGAAACATACAACTCAGAAGATCACAGCGCATTATTTCGGTGGTTGACATGTACGATGTCATCATCAAAGGACACAACAAAGACAATGTTTATTTGAGACATGGCGATGTGATCGTTGTTCCACCCATAGGACGCACAGCAGGCATTGCCGGAGAAGTAGTCAGACCTGCCATTTACGAACTGAAGAATGAGCAGAATATCAGGGACATCATCAATTTGTCCGGCGGATTACTGGCCACAGCTGCGCCCAAAAAAGCACAACTCAAGAGAGTGAACCGGGGAAGTGACCGGTTTGAATTGATACAGGTTGATTTGACACGCGGTGGCCATGAACAAAAAATTGCGAATGGCGATGTGCTGAGAATATATCCAGTCAATTCAAAAATTGAGAATGCAATCATTCTGAAAGGCAATATTCTTGAGCCAGGCAGCGCCGAGTGGAAACCTGGCATCAGGTTTTACGATCTGATCAATGAGGAAAATATCCGGCTCAATACCGACATGGATACAGCAGCGATTGTCAGGGAAAATAATTTCGACAAAACAAAAGAAATTATTTACATCAATCTCCAGAAAGAAATGGACAGCCGAACATCGTCCATTGAACTGGAGGCCAGAGATGAAATCATTGTTTTTTCGACACACGACTCCCGGAGCAACATACTGGCAGACGTGGTTCAACAGTTCAAACTTCAATCTACAGCGAACAAGCCGCCCAACACCGTTGAACTGAAGGGATTTTTCAAACACAATGGCGTGTTTCCTTTGCAGAAAAACACGCGATTATCTGATTTGATCAAAATAAGTGGTGGCCTTCAGATTGGCACTGATAGAAACTATGCGCTTCTTTTCAGGCGAAACAATCTGGATGGCTCTTACACCCCTCTTCACATCAAGCTGAGTGAGACACTGACCAACCCGCAGAGCGATCACAATCCAATCATTCAACCGTTGGATAGAGTGTATTTCTTTGATTTCCAAATTGATCGCGATCAAATGCTGAAGCCTGAGATAGAGGCCATCATCAAGCAAGCGAAGGCCGATCAACCATCGAAAGTGGTGGAGATCAAAGGCCCTGTTTTTCAGCCAGGACGGTACCCAATGACCGCTGGAATGAATATTCAGGCTCTTATTGATGCCGCCGGTGGCATGAAAGAGCAGGCATACACCGAGTCAGCCACCCTGACCAGAGACAACTTGATTCAGCAACAATACAGCAAAATCAGCAGTTTCAATGTCCGCATGCTTGATTCGGACTCTGAATTCAATCTCGCTACCCGTTTGCAAGCAGGTGATTTCCTGGTGATTCGAGAAAAACCGGAATGGAATAAGTCGAGTCAAACTGTGACCATCACCGGAGAAGTGAAATTCCCTGGGACATACAAAATAGCCAAAAGAGAAACCATCTGTAGCTTCATACGGAGGGTTGGCGGTTTCAACGAAGATGCATATCTTTTTGGCACGGTATTCCTGAGAGAAAGCGTACGCAAGCGCGAACAGGAAGCAATGGACAAGATATTCAATGAACTGGATGATTTACTCGCTGAAGTTCACTTGTCACCGGGCTACGACAAAGACAAAAAAATGCCCGTTAACAAGGAAACGTATGACATCTATAAAGTGATCAAGTCACTGAAACCAAACAAGGCTGCAGGCCGGATGGTTGTGGACATGAACAAATCAGCCAAAGAATGTGATCCTGATTTTGATTTCGTCTTGCAAGACATGGACAGAATTCACGTACCCGCTTATATCGATGAAGTTTCTGTGGTAGGTCAAGTTTACATGCCATCATCTCATCAATACAGAAAAGACAGGGCCACAATGGACTACATCAATCTCAGTGGCGGCACGAAAGAACTGGCACAAAGAGAACATGCGTTTGTCATTCAGGCCAATGGAGAAGTGATATCGTTACGCTCACAGGTGAGCACATGGGGTTGGTTATCCACACCCAGAAACGTCCACACCACACCAGGATCCACCGTTGTGGTTCCCATGAGTGTAGACAGAATCAATGGACGTGAGTTTGCACAATCATGGATCGATATGATTTACAAACTCAGCATATCGGCAGCCAGCATGGCATTTTTGTTCAAATGACATGTCGAGTCCAACCAACGAATCGGATCCATTGGGCATAGACAGTCAGATTGATCTGCTTGAATATGTCAGTGCACTGTTCCAAAGTAAGTACAAAATCGGCGCAATCGCACTGATTGGAGCGGTCATTGTATTGGGGCTTACCCTGCTGAAAGACAATATCTACACATCTTCGGCAGTGGTGGCAATCAACACCAATGAAAAACCTGGTGGCGTGGCACCAAAAGACTTCAGAACAACAAACGCAATCGGTTTGCTGGAGCATGACCTGATTATTGAAGCCACGCCTGCAAATGAACGTGAACGCATGCTGGCTCGAATGCGATCCGTTCGATTCAGCAACATCTTCATCAACGAAAACAATCTCATTCCATATATTTATCACAAACACTGGGACAGTGAAAAAAAGATATGGAAAGGTGATTTTGTCCCTGATAAAAAGGAAGCCACCTCCATTTTTCAAGAAAGCATTCGCGCAATAGAACTGGATGAAAAAAGCGGGTTACTTCTGATTCATTTCAAGACGCGCGATCCTGAATTATCAGCAAAATTGGCCAATAATTTTGTCAAACGGTTCAACGAATACACCCGCGAAATAGCGCTCTCGGAAATTTCACAAAGAAGAAAATACCTGGAAGAACAGTTGGTTGCCATCAAAAATGTCGAGCTACAAAAATCCATTTTTCGGCTACTGGAGGCACAACTTGCGGCAGAAACCTTGCTGTACGCAAAAAAAGATTATCCTTTGGAGGAAATACAGCCAGCCTTGCCACCCATGTTCAAATCCTCACCCAAAAGGTTGACGATTTCTGCACTTTCATTCATAGGCTTTGTTTTTCTTGGATTTACTGTTGTCATTGGCAGCATTTTGGCACGCAAAATAATTACGAATCTGAAAAAATACCAACCAACCAGCCAAGCAGAGGCAACGATCACCGATGAACAAGATCATGCTTCAGAGAGAGGCCAAATGCCAGACAACTGGATAGAAGAAAAAAAGAAATGAAAAAGATCATTGGCAAATCAATGGGATTTGTATACTCATTTTCAATCAGACTTCTTGGACTGTTTTTTCAGTTCGCTCTGAGCATTGCTGTGGCGAGATTACTTGGTACGGCAGGAGCGGGTATTTATTCGATATACACATCCTGGTTCAACCTGCTGTCGAATGCTGTTTCTTTCGGTTTGCCTCAGTATGCAATCAGGCACATATCCATCTTGCATGCAGAAAAGAAACCAACGCAGATCAAAGAATTCATTCTTTATTCGCTCAAATTTTTCTTATTTTACGGCCTGATATCGATTATTTTATTCTATGCATTCGGCAATGAGCTGGCCCATGTTGCCGCAGGCGGTACGGCGAATGGATACATATTAAAACTGTCTGCTGTAGCTGCCACCGTGTTTATTATTTTGAAATTTTTCTCTGAAATTTTAAAATCAATCAACAAGCTGAATATAGCGATGCTCATCGAATCGCTTCTGTTGCCTTTTTTTCTTGTCGTCTCTCTTTACTTGCTCAGCAACAGCTCAATAAGCGATAAACCGCAAGCTTTTCTGAATATACACATTGGCATTCTTTTGATTCTTTCATGCATCAGCTGGCTGTTGTGCAAACACGAGCTGCACTCACTGGAAGAAAACAAGTCAACCACGACCTCATCTGTTGTACCCGAATCGGTTAATTTCAAGAAATTGGTTCCATTTTGGTTGTCTTCAATTTTGGGCATGTGGTTTCTGAGTATGCCTCTTCTGTTTGCACCTGTTTTCTCGGATATTCATGACACGGGTATTTTCAGCTCGGCGTACCGTTTAATCACCGTGATTGTCAATGTGATGATGGTTCTTTCAGGCATTTACGGCCCGCGATTCGCACGAAACTACAATAACAAGAATTACGCCCTCTTGTATGAAGATCTTAAAAAGACTGCATATATATCAATGGGTATGTTTCTGCCGTTGTTTTTCATTTTCATGATTTTTCCAAGTGAGATTCTTGGCATATTCGGTGCAGACTTCAGAGCGGGTGCACATTGGCTTCAAATCATGGCAGCCGGGCAGTTAATTTACTCTGCGACAGGCCTGGTAGGTTTGCTGCTGAATATGATTCACAAAGAAAAGCTAGAACTGATGCTGATGGTGCTCTCCTCGGTTCTGATGGTGATCATGATGCTGATTTTGGGCTATCTGTACTCCATCACTGGCATTGCGATTGCATTCGCAGTGGGCCTCGCATTCAAAAATCTTGTTTCTTTATTTTTTGCGCACAGCATACTGAAGAAACTCATCGTCACTCACATTCATCATTCAGCATAAATATCATGTATAAGAAAATTTACCTCGTTGGGGCATTTGATCGTCACAATTACGGCGACATTCTTTTTCCATTGATACACTCTAAAATATTGACTTTGAATGGATTCAAAGAAGAAAACATCAAATATGCAGCCGTATCCGCGTCAGACATGCGAAATATTGGTGGATACCAAACCACTTCAATCAAATCCATGCTGTCAGAAGCACATGACAAGAACACGTTAATTGTTTTGTGTGGTGGCGATATTCTGTCTGCAGATTGGCTATTGATGCTAGGTAATCTCAGCACACCGCTGATTAACAAGGCGTTCAGAGCAGGTCGCAAACTGATGGGGATTCACATCACCAACATTTTGGCGAAAATGTTGCTGGGTCAAAAGAATTTTTACCCATATGTCATCAGCAAAAAAGACACAGATGCATCCATTATCTATACAGCAGTTGGCGGAGCAGGTTTCAATCGGAATCAGAAACACATTGAAACGGTTGTGAACTTAATTCAGCAATGTGAAAGCATCTCTGTTCGCGATCAAGATGTAAAAAATCTGCTGTCACAAAACGGACTGAATGTCAGACTCGTTCCTGACACAGCTTTGCCAATGTCCGTTTTATTTCCAAAAACTCATCTTCAAACATTGGATTGGAAAAAAACAGTTCAGACAACAGGGAATTTTGACTTCAATTCCTATTATTCATTTCAGGGTGCAAAAAGGTTACTGATTGAACAAATTCCTTTTATTGCGCAGCAAATCAAGAAAGTGTATGACACAACAGGTTATGCCCCCCTGTTTGTACCTATCGGTCGAGCTGCCGATCATGAAGATCACATTCCTTTGGATATATTATTCAAACAACTGTCTTCAGAAGGCTATCCTGCGGGCATTTTAAACAGTGAACATGTGATGGAGATCATGTGTGCATTGGCTTTATCAAATGGATACGTTGGCACCAGTTTGCATGGAGCAATTACAACATATTCATTTGGACAAAAAGTCATTGCCCTCAAATCAAATGGTGTCCCCAAACTCAAGGATTTCCTGAAGACCTGGGTAGATCAGCGTGATTACTATTTATCCAGTGATTGCGAGTTTGAAAAAAGCCTGATAGATGCACTCACCGCAAACAAACAATTTCACAGTGCTGAACAACTGAAAAAACAGATTTCCATGGTATTGAATGAAATATCAACTCACGAACTTTGTTGATTTCTCATTTTATCCAGCCAAATACTTGACAAGGCAATACCAAATGAACCAGCTGTGATTCCGGGAATATATGTAAAGGCTGGTGTCAGCGCAATATTGATCGTGAATGCAAGATAGACAACAAGAAGCGCCAGCAAAATCGGATTTATTTTTTTGTAAGTTTTTTTGTACAGCCACAGCGTATTGATCATTCTCTGAATCATGTATACACTGATTATGATGTAAACAAAAGCACCCACAAATCCATACTTGAAAGTAATTCCAATAATTCCCAAATCCGCCGAAAAAAACTTATACCAAAATATTTTCTGTTCTGTCAGTGTTGAGTTGCTTTGTTGGCCAAAACCAAACAAAGGGTGATCCTGAATCGAATCCCAGGCAATCATGTACGACTTGAATCGAACACCATCCGTTTCAGGATCCAATTTGGACAAATGATCAAACGCCTCCCCCACACCTATCCAAATTCCAATCAGGGCACCGGGGAGAATAAAAAAGAAAACACCGAGTCGCGTTTTTTCTGCAAACATCACGTTATACGCCACCACAGAGAGGATCAAGGTGGCCATCATCGATCTTTGCGCAACCAATATCCAGATGTGTACCAGCAAAAAGCACATCACAATCCAGGCTATTTTTTTGCTTGTTTTATCACTGAAATACACAAACATTGGTGCCATCACTGTCAGCAAATAAAATGCAAACGATGGCGTTTTCAGTCTGTATCCGCGCCAGGGGTCAAAAGTAACCAACCCAGCCACTGCATGGTCAGTGGAAAAATAGGCAGCGCGGAGATCCATTCTGTAGTAATGAAACAAATAGCTCAGAATGAGTGCCACCAATGTTTTGATAAAAATATCTTCTATCTCTTCAACCGTGTAACCCAATTTATAACAAAAATAGAGTGATGGACACAGAAAAATTAGCAGAAACTCCCTTGAGGCAAATAAGCTTGGAAGCATAGCAACATTTGCATTGACCGAAAACAAATAAGCAGGCAATACAAACGTATATGCAATCATGAATATGGTTGCAAAAAACCACCAATTCCAATTTAATTCTTTTTTAGTGGTTTTGAATGCGGCCATGACCGCACCATATATAAAAAGAGCAAGAACGCAAAGTATCCCTATCTCTTGAACGCGATTTGCAAAAAAATACCTTCCCCCTTGGAACCCCGTGTACAGTGCTATGAACAGCGACACAGAAATTAAGGAACGGCCTCCGATCTTCATGCAACGATATTTACTTGAATTTCGACTTACCCAAAAGAACTTTAAGCAAAATTAATGCATTTTTAAATTGCCGCTGCTTTATTCTATTAATTGCCTGAAGAAAAATAACCAAATAGGCGATCAAAATCCTGTGTGGATAATGTCTTCTCATGAACAGCAGCTTATTTCTGCCCATGTAAAACTCAGACAACAGAGACGGCGCTGTTCTGTTGATGGTTTTCGAACCGATGCTGCTGCCTTCCTTGTGATACACAATTGACTTGGGTGCATAAGTCAGTTTGTACTTTTTCTCTCCACGGATAACCCAGTCTATTTCCTCATAATACAAGAAATATTGATCCTCCATCAAACCGATTTCTGTGAGGTAATCCACGGGAAGAAGCCAACTGCATCCTGTAATGTAGTCTATTTCATTTTGATAGTGGGTGTGATCAATATCATCTTGATCATTCAAAAAGCGACCCAATGTCTGGCTTCCAATTGCAGTGTAGCGATTGAATTTGGCCCCACCCAACGCCTGAATTACACCGGGCTGATGATAAAACTTGACCAGTGAGCCACAGGTATATCGTCCGGTTTTTTCTTTCGACTGAAGATGTGCGAGCATTTCTGACAAACAGTCATTTTCTATGACTGTGTCATTGTTCAGAAGCCACACATACGAATCTTCATTTTGATTTTCCGTGATCCAACGCAGGGCGACGTTGTTACCACCTGCAAACCCCAGATTACCACCCGTATTCACCAAGGCCAATCCACCCGCACAGATATCATTTTTTGTTAAATTGTGGATCTGGTTGCATTTAAAAAATGAGACAGGCTTTTTTATTTCTGGACTGGAGAGATGCCTTAACTCCTGAATTGCATTGATTTTAAAATCACTCGATCCATTCAACCAGTCTGCGATCCTGTTAAACGACTGATCAGCCGAATCATTATCCAGAACAAATATAAAATAGTTATGATAATTCTGTTTAAAAACAGATTCGATACACTCAATGGTATCTTTCCAGCCATTCCAGTTGAGGATGACGATATAAACCAAAGGCTGATCCATGTTGATTACCTCAATTCATGTTTTCAATGATTTCCTCATTCATTGCACCCAATACTTTTTTCCACGTGTATTTCTCGATGACTATTTTTCTTGAATTTTCTTCAATTTTATTCCACAAGGCCACATCATTCATCAGCTGAATGATCCCATCGAAATAGCCTTCAACCGTGTCAGCAATGACCATGTGTACCATGTTCTTTACTGCTATGCCTTCTGCCCCAACAGATGTTGTCACAATGGGCAGCCCCCGGCACATTGAATTCAGAACCTTGACTTTGATTCCCGAACCGAACCGCAATGGAGCAATGAATACCCTTGAATCGACAAAGCATTGCTCAAGATCATCAACAAAGCCCAGAAGTCTGATATTATTTTGCAACTGACAGGCTTGCACAATGCGTTCATCTGGATTTCCCCCAACGATATCCAGCTTGATTTCTGAATCACGTTGCAGCACTTTCGGCCAAACTTCCTGAATAAACCACAACAAACCATCGATGTTTGCCTCCCAGTTCAAGGTTCCAACATACAGGATTTTCTTTTCTGTCTTTTTGAATTCAATCGATGAAAACGCCAGCTGGCTGTCATCACCCAAATGGTATGTTTCCCGGAATTTTTTCTTTTCAACGCCGGTAACCGCCAGCATATCAATATCATTTGGCGCTGCAAATATCAAATCGGCTTTTCTGCACACATTTTTTTCATATTTCTTGACTCTTTCGGCTTCCATTTTCGCCACCAGGCGAACAGCTAAGTTGGAACCCGAAACAGCATACCGCTCCCACATGAGATAGGTTGCATTGTGGGCATGGAAAAATATTTTGCCCTTGAAATCTTGTGGGATATATTGGAATCCTTCATAATGATCCAAAAGTATGGCATCGTACTTTTGAGCTATCGCAGTCACATCTTCTTTGAGCTTGTGCGACCCAGAGCGAAATACATTCAACGGAACACCCTGAACATAACTTTTGATTAAATTAGCAGATGTTCTGGGTATTTCACATTTTGCATGACAGAAATCAAGCAGCTTTAGCTGACTTCTCATTTTCTCAACTTTATCGTCACCATATTTAATGGGACATGCCAGCCCCATTTCATGTTTTTCCGATAAAAATTTAAGCATGTTCCATGATTTCATTCGCCCACCACTGGTAGGTGGATAGGGCAGCTCAATGGTTATCATTAATATTTTCGACATGATTTCAACCGCTTAAAATGAAAACAGGAAAACTACTTGATCTGCTGTTTTATTTCCTGCTGATCGGCGCACCTCGTGGCTCAAAAAGATCAGCAATCAGCAAAACAAAACAACAGACAACTGAACCCATAAACAAAGATATTTTCTATGACTATTTCTTTGAATATTTATCAAGACTTGGGATTTTGGTGGTCATTTTTTACGCCATCACCGAAATGATGACCAAATTTTATTTTGACTATTACAAAATCATTTACATTGTTTTTGCTCTGATCATTGGTGGCTCCCTGCATACACTCGTTTATTTTCTGCACTCTGAAGTTTTTCACAGAAAAATTAAACTCATCTATCAAATTACACGTGTCGCTGTTTACTCCGTGTTACCGGGCTTTTTTTCTGTTGCCGTACTGATTGTTTACAGGGAAATCAACCAAATCGACATTTTTTCAGACAACATCCCTTACTTTATTTATGCAATCAGTTATTTTATTTTCTTACTGCTTGGATTAATCAGCATATTCAGAACAAATCACACCAGAGCCAATCATTAGCAGTATTGCGCGGCAGATGCAGCTCAGCACAGAAGATATTTTGCACCATTGCGCACAAATGTTTTTTCAACCTCTGAAATCGCACTGGTTACGCAAAGTTTTGGCACATGTTTTTTTATCATCAACAGCACGCCAAGACCTCTTTGATCAATTTTCTGACATTGACTCAAATCAATAGATACCAATGAGGAGGGGTCAATCAGTTTTGCAACTTCTTCAATTACAGAATCCACATTGTTTTCTGTAAAACATCCAGTAAAGGCAAGTGTATTGCCTTCTTTCTTTACGCTGAGTTGGCCTGTTTGGTCATTTTTTTGAAAACTCTGGGGAATCACATCCGATGCCATCATTTGAACAAATGCCATGCCATCGTTCCAGTACCTTTTAAAAAGGGATCTCTCCTCTTTTATTCGCCATAACCATTCCAGGCCCGTTTTCTGCATCCACACCGGTGAGCGTTGGACTGTGCCCGCCACGAAGTTAATGACCGCACCCAAATGACTGATGATGGGCGTTTCGAGAGTTTGCAGATTTTTTACAATCCATTCCTGCCCTTTTTTCGCACCCAGAGCAACGATCAGAATATCCGATTCTGATTGATTGATTTTTCTGATGTACTCAGCTTTGCTCATTTCCGTTGTGGAAACGAAGCCTGGGCTGATTGAGCCAGCACCAACCGCGACCGAAGACAGATTGGCTGTTTTTTCTTCTGCCCGCTTGGCCACATCGTCTTGGCCACCAAAATAAAATATCCTGTACTTTTTTCCAATACCGTTTCTTTTCAGCAATTTCTCAAATAAATTGGAACCGGAAACCCTTTCCCGGATAGGTATATTCAGTAATTTGGCCACCCAGATCAATGGCATGCCATCTGCAATGACCAAATCGGACTGAATAACAGAGTTTCTGAATACCTCATCGTTTCGGCACCCGATTACAAAATTCAGATTGGGCGTGGTCAGAAAAAGTTTTTTTCTTTCTCTGATTGCAGAATCGACTTTTTCTACTGTCTCACCCATGGAAACAGCATCGATCGGCAAGCCCATCAAGCACCATACTTGGCGGCCCAGGTCATCTTTGAGACTGTTGGTTTTCATAAGAAGTGTCGATCGTCAATTCAACTTCAAGCAAGACCCGCCGATTCATCGCACGGCCGTCTTCGGTTGTGTTGTCTGCCGCCGGTTCATCAAAACTCTTGGCCGTGAGATGCATGTCACTTTCACTCACTCCAAAATTGGACAGCAGTTGTTTTACCCGTTCAGCCCGATTTGCAGATAGGCGCTGGTTATAGCCATGAGAGTGATTGGAATCGGTGTGCCCGGTTATTTTGATTGTGTGCTGTCCGTCAATCACTCTGGATGCAAAAACCCTGATCTTCTCTGTTTCTTTCAGAGAGGGCTCGTATGAATCATTGCTGAAATAAATGGTTTCCCTGAATATCTCTTTGGATTTTATTTTTTTCTTCCGTACGGGCTCTTGACGAAGCTCTTCTGTATGTGAGACATTGGCCTCACTAGCTGATTGGGTATTTTTCCAATTTTCTCCTGCATGAGAAAAATACACGGTCTCAGGCGTATCAAATTGATGCACCATCCAATCTTTTACCTGCGCACAGCCAGCCAACCACATCATGCAGCACGCGCTTAAAAGAAGGCTCCATTTACTCATACGAAGCGATGGCCATCTCTTTGCTGTCATAAATGCTGAATATCTTTTGCATTCTCATCAATTCAAACAATGATCGAACTGACTTTGTTAGTCCGTATAACTTCAAATTTCCATTGTTTGTTTTCGCTTTCTTCAGACATGAAAGCAACGATCCCAAACCAGCGCTGTCAACAAAATCAACCCTGGAAAGATCAATCAGATTTTTGTTATTTTGCGTGATGTCATCTGAAATCTTTTTCAGAAACTCTTCCACTTTGCTGGCATCCAATGATTTATATTCCACATGGATGATTTGAATATCTTTAACCTTTTCAATACTCACTGTCATGTCAACTCCTGGTTTTCTCAATAAAATTGTTCACGCGGGTCAGCGTATTTTGATCACAACTTGGTTTATTATTTCAGGATAACCATGTTGCAGCAAGTTCCACTATAACATTCAACCATCAGCGAGAACGCATGTCGCAATCTGATCTTGATGCATTGGAGCGTCGCCTCAGGCTGGCGCGAGAGGGCCATTCCCGCCACCCGTCCCGCTGGTTTCAAACGCTTCGCCATTGGTGGCTCAGCCATGCCGACGCAACCGCCAAACGCATGCTCGACCTCACCGCTTCTGGCCTGGCGCTTCTGCTTTTGTCTCCGTTTGCTGTGTTGCTGGCGATAGCCATCCGGCTGGAAGACCGTGGACCGGTGCTTTACTGGCAAAAACGTGTCGGACTGCGCGGCCATGTGTTTGATTTTCCGAAGTTTCGCTCCATGCGAACCGACTCGGATGAAATACGCAAGAAGCTGGAGCAACTCAACGAGCACGGCTCTGCTGCGGTCACGTTCAAAATGGAAAACGATCCCCGCATCACACGCATTGGCCGTTTTATCCGCAAAACGAGCATAGATGAACTGCCGCAACTCTGGTCTATTTTCGCTGGCCACATGTCTCTGGTGGGGCCGCGCCCGGCCTTGCCACAGGAGGTGGCCCAATACACCTTGTCAGACCGGAGGCGGCTGGAATGCATACCTGGCCTCACTTGCATCTGGCAAATCAGTGGCCGGTCACAAATACCGTTTCACCAGCAAGTTGAATTGGATGTTTTGTATATAGAAACCCGAACTGTTCTGCTTGATATTGAATTGATTGTCAAAACTGTTCCGGCTGTCTTGTTTGCACGCGGTGCCAGCTGAATCTGAAAGGCTGTGATTGTGTCCACATCTCACCATGCATCAGCGTTGATTCAAGCGCCTGGTTTTTTTCACCGCACAGTGCTTCATGCATTGCTCTGGCTGGCTTCCATTCCTGTCTTTTTAATTGGGCTGATCATTTCACCCTTCGGCAAAAAAACAATTCTGTCGGCTCAATCATTGAATGGTCATTCTTTCTCGGTTCCAATCTGGAAATGGCCAGGAACCATTGGCCAATGGCTGAGCAGAAGTCCTTTTGCGCATTGGTCTGCCTTGTTATTGGTGTGGAATGGCACGCTCACCTGGATTGGACCGCTGCCCGCCTATTCCTCCACCTCTGATTCGGAATCACCGGGCAATGAATCCGATCGAAAACTGAATTCATCCGATCAAATAGCCCACCTCACACCGGGCTTGATTTCTCCTTGGTCACTGATGAAGCGGCATTTACCCGCATGCGACCAACGCGATGTTGAATTCTCTTATTTCATGCACCGCTCTCTGGATGGCGATTTATCTCTGATATTCAACTCCATCCGGCACCTTTTTCTCCGGTCTTCCGCTTTCAATTTTCCAGACAAAGTCATTTTTGACACACTGCGTGTTGACAATTTTTCTCTCCGCCAGTCTGTTTCTTTGTTGAGCGACTATCTGGCCGAAGCGGCAGTCGGTGGCGAGACAAAAATCATTTCATTTGTCAATGTTCACATTGTCAATCTCGCCCGCAGAAAAATGAAAATCCGGCGTGCTTACAACGCCTCGCACCTTGTTTTGCCGGAAGGCTTTTTTCTCTACAACGCAGCCCGCTTATTAAGAAACCGGTTGCGCACCGTATCCGGGCGTTACAGCTTTCTCCATGAAGCGCTGACTCTGGCATCCGGGCAAGACACGTCCGTCTTTGTGCTGGCTGCCGATGACCATGCAGCCTGTGCGCAGGCCATCCGCTTGCGCTATCCATCGCTGCGCATTGTGGGCTCGGCATCGGCCCAGGATACCTCCGATGACGATGGGCACTGGAGTCTGGCCATTCAAAACACCAATGCATCACTGGTTCTGCTTTCCATGCCCGATCCCGATGCGGTTGTGTGGCTGGCCGAGCAGCAAACCTACCTGGGCCCCTGGGTGGTGGTGTGTCCGGGACAGCTGACCACCTCCGCAGAACTGTCCATGCCGCTGTTGCCCGCTGCACCCACAGTGGGGTTTTGGGGTTTGCAAAAGTTTTATCTGGCTGTGCTGCTGCAACGCTGGCTGGGGGGAGTCACGCCCGAGGCCCCGCAGCTGCGCCTCCAATCTGCCGGCGATGCGGTCATCCCCAGGCGGGCGTATGTCATGGCCCTGACCGCAAACCACGATGCTCTTTTGCAAGATTTGGCTGTCGTGCCCGCACTCATTCCGGTCGGAAGCCAGTCGCTGCTGGCCATGCACATGGAACAGATGGCGCATGTCGGCTGCAAACAGATCGAATTGCTCACCGATGCCGACCCCATCCGTTTTCGGGAAATTCTCAACGAAGGAGAACGCTGGGGTTTGAGCCTGACCCTGCACTTGGCTTCCGATGCCACCGATGCATTCAAACGGTTGCAAATCATGCTGCGCATGGAGGCCAAGCGCGGCAGTGCATCCCTGCCGGTCTGGCTGGTCGATGCTTCTTGCTGGGTGCCCGATCTCGTGCAGTTGCCCGACCCCGATCACCCCTCTCATGGCGTGTGGCTCAGCCAAGCCAGCAACGGCACGCACACTGAGGTGTGGGCCGGATACGCCAAGCTGAGTCTGGGCATGCTGTCCCAACTGTGCGCCCTTACCCGTTGGGAAGACATTGGCATCCGCCTGGCAGAGGCTGCGGCACACCAACCGACATCGCCACAGGCGGATGGCGTGCCGTTCCACCGCATACACACACGCAGCACCCACTTGCAAACATTCACAGGCCTGGTGGCCGCTGCCGACATGGCCAAGATGGGGGTATTGGATCAACCCAACTGGATCCGCCTGCCTCAGAACGAACGCATCCAGGGCGAGGTCTGGATGGCCAAAACAGCGGTGGTCGATGAATTGGCGCACTGCCAAGGCCCGGTCTTCATCGGGCCATACTCGGTGGTCAGCGCCAACGCAAAAATCGGGCCGAATGTGGTGCTCGGTGCCCATGTCAAAGTGGAAGATGGCGTTGAAATCAAGCACTCCATAGTCTTGCCAGGCATCACCATCGGCCAGGGACTGGACATCACGCAATCCCTGGTTGGGCTGAGCGGCATTGCCAGCCTGACCTGGCACAGCTTTGTGCCCTCACAGGCTTTGGGCCATTTACTGAAACCCACACACAGCATCATCAGAAAAGTGGGCTGGTCAGAGCGGATTGTGGTGCTGGCCTTGCTGCCGTTGCTGCCCGTGCTGAGCCTGCTGCCTGGCTCCAGGGCCGAGTCGCCACTGGGCACGGCCTTCAGAACGCGGTTTCGGCCTGGTCTGCTCAAGGTGCTGTGGGGCGGGTATGCGCTGGTGGGACGTTCCAGCGAGACAGAAGCCCTGGTGGCCACCGAATGGCGCGACCTGGCTGCCGACCCCTTGGGCGTGATTGCCGTGGGTGACACCTGGGGTGCCAACAGTGTCGATGAGCACCTGATGGCCGACCTCTATTGGTCAGTCAACCAGAGCTGGCCTGAGCGGTGGACCATCTTGCGCAGCTATCTGCGGGCACTGGCCACAGGCAAAACCGTGTCATTGACTGGCGAAGCGGCCTGAAGCGGCGGCATCGCAAGCTCACACGTTGCGGTTGCGCATCCAGTCGGCGGTTTTGTAGAAGCTCTCGTTGAGGCGGGTGCGCAACTCGGCATCCACACCCGTCTCGCTCATGGCCTGATCCATGCAGGCCAGCCACTGGTCACGCTCGGTGATGCCGATGGAAAACGGCATGTGGCGCATGCGCAGGCGCGGATGGCCGAAGCGCTCCACATAGTGGTCAGGGCCACCCAGCCAGCCGCACAGAAACCAGAACAGTTTCTGCCGCGCATCGTCCAGCGCGCTGCCGTGGCTGGCACGCAGCTCGGCATAGCCAGGCTCCAGGTCCATCAGGTCGTAAAACCTGTCCACCAGCGCACGCACCCGGTCTTCGCCTCCCAGCCATTCGAACGGCGTGGTCGGGCCTGGGGCGGTCTGTTCGGCATCGGTGGGCTGGGCGGTGGTCATAGCAGGGAATGTCGATCAATCAGAAAAGTGTTTAACAGAGGTCAGCTGGCGGCCCGCCGCAGCGTAGCCACCACCGGAGTTTGCAGCACGCTGCGCAGCCCCCACCAGCCTGCGGCCAGCGCCAGCAGCGCACCGGCCAGCGAGCCCAGCACGGGCACCCAGGGCGACGGGTTCCAGGCAAACTCAAACGCATACCGCGCCAGTGCCCAGCCCACCGCCGAGGCCACCACCGAGGACAGAAACCCCGCCAGCAGGCCCACGCCCAGCAGCTCGGCCCGCTGCACCTGGCGCAGCAGCACCGAGCTGGCCCCCACCGCCCGCATGATGGCGAATTCGCGCTCGCGCTCGCCACGGGTGGCGGTGACGGCGGCAAACAGCACCACCAGACCGGCGGCCAGCGTGAAGCCGAACAGAAACTCCACCGCCCGGATCACCTGCCCCAGCACCTGCTGCACCTGGGCAATGGTGCTGCTCATGTCCACGTTGGTGATGTTGGGAAATTCGCGCACCAGCGCATTGTCGAAGCGGGCTGCGCCCTGCGCATCCCCTTCAGGGGCACGGAAAGCGCTGATGTAGGTGACGGCCACCTCATCCATGCGGGCCACGGGGTACATCACAAAAAAGTTGACCCGCATGCTGCCCCAGTCCACCTTGCGCAGGCTGGTGATGGTCGATTCTTTCACCTGCCCGGCCATGTCGAAGCCGATGCGGTCGCCCAGCTTCAGGCCCAGCTCCTTGGCCAGCCCTTCTTCCACGCTGGCCCCGTCGGCCTCGTCGGGCAACCAGCGCCCGGCCACCACCTGGTTGTGGACGGGCTGGGTGGATGCGTGCGACAGGTTGAACTCGCGCTCGGCCAGGCGGCGGCCCCGCTCGGTGGCAAACGCATCCGGGTTGACGGGCTGGCCGTTGATGCTGACCAGGCGGCCCCGCATCATGGGATACCAGTCAAACCGCTCCACTCCGGCGGCCTTGAGCCGGGCCTGGAAGGCTTCGCTCTGGTCGGGTTGCACGTTGATGACGAAGCGGTTGGGTGCATCGGGCGGGGTGGCCTTGCGCCACGAATCGACCAGATCGGTGCGCAACAACACCAGCAGCATCAGCGCCAGCAGGCCCACAGCCAGCGAGCTGACCTGCACCACCGCATAGCCGGGGCGGGCGCACAGCTGGCGGGTGGCCAGCATCAGCCAGCGCGGCGCGGTGGCCTCGTTGACGGCCACGCGCAGCCAGCGCACCGCCACATGGCTGGCCAGCGCAAACACGGCCACGGCAGCGGCAAAACCGCCCACGGCCAGCAGGCCCAGGGTGAGGTCGCGGCTGGCGGCCAGCAGCAGCACGGCAAAACCCGCCACCCCCAGGCCCAGCACCGCCAGCGACGCGGGCTTGATGCCGCCCACATCGCGCCGGATGACGCGCAGCGGCGGCACCTGGGCCAGCTGCAACACGGGCGGCAGGCCGAACGCGGCCATCAGCGTCAGCCCCAGGCCCAGGCCCATCAGCACCGGCCACAAGCTGGCGGCGGGCAGGGCCACGTTCAGCAGGCTGCCCAGCAGCAGCACAAACACATGGTGAACGCCGTAGCCCAGGCCCACGCCCAACCCGCTGGCCAGCAGGCCCACGGCGGCAAACTCCAGCACATACGCCCAGGCCATGGTGCGCTGGGGCAGGCCCAGCACGCGCAGCATGGCGCAGTCGTCCAGGTGGCGGGTGGCAAACCCGCGTGCCGCAATGGCCACGGCCACGGCACTGAGCAAGGCCGCCAGCAGGGCCACGAGGTTGAGAAACTTTTCGGCGCGGGCCAGGGTTTGCTGCATCTCGGGCCGCCCGGCCTCCAGCGACTCGACGCGTGCGCCGCGCAGATGGCCCTGGTCCAGCTCGGCCTTCAGCCAGCTGGCATAGCGGCGCACCGCGTTATCGTCGCCCGCCACGGCATAGCGCCAGCTGATGCGGCTGGCGGGTTGCACCAGCGCGGTGGCGGCCAGATCGGCCTGGTGAATCATCACGCGCGGCGCAAAGTTCATGAAGCCCGCGCCCTTGTCGGGCTCGTTGGTCAGCACCCGCGTGATTTGCAGGCTGGCATCGCCCAGCAGCAGCGGCTGGCCCACCTGCACGTCCAGCGCCACCAGCAGGGCGGCATCCACCCAGGCTGTGCCCGGTGCCGGAATGTCGGTGGTTGGCTGCCCAGGCTGGCCGGGGGCCGTGGCCACAGACAGGGTGCCGCGCAGCGGGTAACCGGGCTCCACCACCTTCAGCGCCACCAGCCGGGTGGCACCGCCCTGGGCCTCGGCGGCACGGCCCATGGTCGGAAAGCTCAGCGTCTGCGCGGCCTGCAAGCCCAGCCGCCGGGCTTCGGCCTTGAAGGCTTCGGGGGCGGGGTTGTCGCTGCTGAGCACCACATCGCCACCCAGCAGCTGGCGGGCATCGCGCGACAGGCCGCCTTGCAGCCGGTCGGCAAAAAAACCCACCGAACTGAGCGCCGCCACCGCCAGCGTGACGGCCACCAGCAGCAGGCGCAGCTCGCCCGAGCGGAAGTCGCGCCACAGCGACCGCATGGCCAGCGGCCAGATGCCCGCGCGGGCAGCGGGCATGCCGGAAACGGCCTGCGCGGAGTGGTCAGGATGGTTCATGTGTAAACCGACTCCAACCAAAACAGAAGCATCACTTGGTACCAAAAATCCGGTCACCGGCATCGCCCAGGCCGGGCACGATGTAGCCGTGGCTGTTGAGGCCACGGTCCACGGCGGGGGTGTACACCGGCACATCGGGGTGGTGGTCGTGGAAAGTTTTCAGCCCTTGCGGACAGGTCACCAGGCAGGCAAAGCGGATGGAGCGGGGGTTGGTGAGCTTCAGCCTGTCCACCGCAGCCACTGCGGAGTTGCCGGTGGCCAGCATGGGGTCGAGCACGATGACATCGCGCTCGTGCATGTCGCTGGGCATCTTGAAGTAGTACTCCACCGCTTGCAGGGTGTCGGGGTCGCGGTAGAGGCCGATGTGGCCCACGCGGGCACCCGGAATGACGTTGAGCATGCCGTCCAGAAAACCGTTGCCTGCCCGCAGGATGGAGGCCAGCACCACCTTTTTGCCGTCGATCACGCGCGACT
This sequence comes from uncultured Comamonadaceae bacterium, assembly GCA_937868695.1. GTDB lineage: Bacteria > Pseudomonadota > Gammaproteobacteria > Burkholderiales > Burkholderiaceae_C > UBA2334. Next base: position 3,756 of record CALMMY010000085.1, on the reverse strand, counting down.
TCATGGGCTCCAGCGGGGTTTCGATCTCGATTTCCTGCATGGGCATGTCGCGGGTGATTTCGTAGGCCAGCATGGCGCTGATCTCATGCACCAGCTCCCGAAAGCTCTTGGTGCTGGTGTCCTTGCGGCGCATCAGCGTCAGTTTGTGCTGCACCAGCGGGTGGTTGATGACGTGGACTTGGCGTGCGGACATGTCGGGGTTTCCTGGGATAGACAGATGCAACAGATGCCGCAAGTTTAGGGCCACGGGGCACATGGAGTCGGCAGCTGTCCGCAAGGCCACATGGCGGCATGGGCCACCACAGGCCCACACACGCCATCAGGCCACACCGGCCCCCAATCAGACCAGTTCGGGCAGCGGCTGCACAGCGTCCATCACCAGACGCTGCGGATGGGTGAAGCACAGAAACCGCTTGTTGGTGGCCCGCCCGATGGCGCACAGGCCCACGCGCTGGGCCACGTCCAGGCCCATCTGGGTCATGCCGCTGCGCGACACCACCACCGGCACCCCCATCTGGGCCGACTTGATGACCATCTCGCTGGTCAGGCGGCCCGTGGTGTAGAACACCTTGTCGTCGCCCCGCATGGGGGTCTGTGGCGAATCGTGCAGCCACATCCAGCCGGCAATGGTGTCCACTGCGTTGTGGCGGCCCACGTCTTCCACAAACAGCAGCAGCTCGTCGCCCCGGAACAGCGCACAGCCATGCACCGACCCGGCAGACTTGTAGGTGCTCTCCTGCAAGCGGATGGTGTTGACAATGCCCTGTAGCTGGCTCTGGCGCAGGCTGGCGTGTACGGGCAGGCGCAGCCTGTCCACGTCCTGCATCAGGTCGCCGAACATGCTGCCCTGGCCGCAGCCGGTGGTGACCACGCGGCTGGCAGTTTTTTCTTCGATCCGGTCGATGCCGGTGCGGGTTTTGACGGCAGCGGCCCCCACCTCCCAGTCCACCGTGACCGATTCGATCTCGTCCAGCGACTCCACCAGACGCTGGTTGCGCAGATAGCCCAGCACCAGCCATTCGGGGTGGCCACCCAGCGTCATCAGGGTGACCAGCTCCCGTTTGTCCACATACACCGTGAGGGGACGCTCAGCCGGAATGGAGATGGTGCGCGTCTGTCCATACTCGTCAGTCACGTCCACCGGGCAAGTCAGGCAAGCCTGCGCGGCGGTCAGGCGGGGGCGGCGGGGGATCAGGATTTTTTGGCCCCGTCTTTGGCTGCGGGTGCGGCAGGCGCAGCCGGTGCAGGTGCAGAAGCAGCTGCCGCATTGGCAGGTGCAGCTGGTGCCGCTGCAACAGGAGGCACAAAAGGCCCTGGGTCTGCGCACGCTGGCGTGGCCACAGCGGGCTTCACTTCTTTCTTGGCGGCGGCTGCCGTTTTGAAGTAATGCGCCGCAGCCTTGTCCATCGACAGGCACAACTTGTAGTTGTCCACCTTGCCCGCATGGGCCGTTTTGGCCGCAGCCTCAGCCGCCTTGGCTTTGGCCTCATCGCTGGGAGCGGGCAACTTGGCCAGCACAGGCAAAGCCAGCAGACCGGCGGCAAACGCAAAAACAATCTTCTTCATGGGTTGCTCTCCAGATGGGTGCCGGGGTTCAGACAGAGGCGGTCTTCGCAGGTGCGTGAACCACCGCAGGCGGGGTGGCCTGGCTGCGCTGGGCCGGAATCTTGCCGGCCTTGATGTCGTCGTACCAGAGTTCGTGGTGCTCTTTGGCCCAGGCTTCATCCACGTAGCCGGTCTTCATGGCTCCGTAAGCGCCCTTCACGCCCACTGTGCCCATGTAAATGTGCCCCACCAGAATGGACATCATGATGATGGAGGCCGTGGCATGCACCATGTGGGCCACCTGCATGTCGCCACGCACATCGCCGAAGCCGGGCACCAGCTTGTTGAGCACCAGCCCGGAAGCCACCACCAGCAGGCCGGGCACGCACACGCCCCACCAGAACATGCCTTTTTCGCCCGCATTGAAGCGGTGCGAGGGCACTTCGTGGTCACCCAGCATGCCGCCTGCCCGTTTGAGCCAGACAAAGTCCGCCATGTTGGCGATGTTGTCCTTCACAAACGTGACCAGCACGATGACCAGCGACACCGCAAACAGCGGCCCCACAAAGTTGTGCATGTTTTTCAGCGCATAGGTCAGCCAGCCAAACAAGGTACCGCCGATCACCGGCAGGATGAAGAACTTGCCGAAAGCCATCACGATGCCCGAAACCGCCAGCACGGTGAACGCGCCTGCATTGGCCCAGTGGGCCGCACGCTCGAAGGGCGTGAACCGCTCGATCTTGCGCCCCGTATCGGGCAAGTGACCGCCGAGCTGGCCTTTGGCCTTGTAAAAAATGCCCAGCGCCAGCAACGCAATCAGCAGCAGCGAGCCGCCGTAGGGCAATATCCACTGGTTGCGCACCTGCCGCCAGGCCTCGCCTGCGTTGGTCACACGCGATCCGGGGTACTGCACAAACGGCTGGATCAGGTTGCCCGCTTCGGGGGCCTGGGTCACGGGCAGGCTGCTGTAGCCCGTCACGCCGCCGCCCACCTGCCGCCACATGGGCGCGTTGTTGCCGGGTTGAACCTTGGCACGCTCGCCGTTGGTCTGGGTGGCGTAGCCGGGGTCTTCGCTGGCAGCGGGCTTGACTTCAAAGATGTTGGCGCTTTGCACACCTGGTGCCGCCGCTTGGGCCAGCACCACAGCAGGCTGGGCAGTGGCTGTGGCCTGGTCGGCAGCGGATGGGGCCGTTGCCCCCGCCACCGCCGACAGTGCGCACAGCAGGCCACCGAGCAGCAAAGAAAGACGGGCTTTCATGGCTTGTCTCCCTGCATCATGGTGTGACCACACGCTGATGGTCGTTCATGCCGTACTGGGCACGGGTTTTGAGTTGCTGGGCCCAGCTGTTGGCATCACCGGCCTTCCAGCCCTCCCTGGTGAAGGCAGCGGCTGAGCCGCCGGTGTGGGGTGCGGCATCGCGCTTGGCAGCACTCAGCCTGTCGGATGCTTGCGGGCTTTCACCACATGCCGCCAATGCGCCGACCGAAATGACCAGCAACAGGCCACGCAGGCAGGTGTTCAAACAGGGGGAGTTCATGCGGCACCCCCTTGCTTGGCGGGAGAGGGCGTGGCGGGCGGTTGACCCGCCTGGCGTGAGCCGTAGGCCGTGCCCCAGCCCCATACTTCGGCACCCTTGCCGCGCTGCACCACGCGGTTGCGCAGGATGTCGGCCACCACATCGCCGTCACCGGCCAGCAGGGCTTTGGTCGAGCACATTTCAGCACAGGCAGGCAGCTTGCCTTCGGCCAGGCGGTTGCGGCCATATTTTTCAAACTCGGCTTCGCTGCCATTGGCCTCGGGGCCACCGGCGCAGAAGGTGCATTTGTCCATCTTGCCGCGCACACCGAAGTTGCCCTGGCCGGGAAACTGGGGCGCACCGAAGGGGCAGGCGTAGCTGCAATAGCCGCAGCCGATGCACACATCCTTGTCGTGCAGCACCACGCCCTCGTCGGTGCGGTAGAAGCAGTTGACGGGGCAAACCGCCATGCAGGGCGCGTCCGAGCAATGCATGCAAGCCACTGAGATGGATTTTTCGCCGGGCAGACCGTCGTTGAGCGTGACCACACGGCGGCGGTTCACGCCCCAGGGCACTTCGTGCTCGTTCTTGCAGGCGGTGACGCAGCCGTTGCACTCGATGCAGCGTTCGGCGTCACAGATGAATTTCATGCGTGCCATTGGGTGTCTCCTTACGCTTTTTCGATGTTGCAGAT
>CALMMY010000084.1 GCA_937868695.1 uncultured Comamonadaceae bacterium | reverse complement strand
GGAGGTTTCGACGACTTCGACGATTCCGAGTTCGACGATGACGATGACTTCGACGACGAACCTCCCGTTCGCCGTGCGCCCCCGGCCCCGGTTGTCAAGAAAAAAATTCCGTTGAAACCCACGCCAGCCAGCGTGGAGGCTGTTTTTTCTTCGGAAGATGGACGGCCTTTCCCGCTGATCGTGGGCGACCTGTCGTTCATCAGCCAGACGCTGGTGCTGCCTGCGCTGGTGCCGCTGCTGGCCAAGGGGGGCGACTTGCTCATGCTGGTCAAACCCCAGTTCGAGCTGCAACCTCAGGACATTGGCAAAGGTGGCCTGGTGCGCGACCCGGCATCCTATGCCCAGGTGGAGCGGCGCCTGCGCACCACCTGTGCTGACCTGGGGCTGCAGGTGGTGGCCTGGTTCGACAGCCCCATTGCCGGCGGCGATGGCAACCGCGAGTTCTTCATCCACGCCCGGCATGCCCGCGCGCCCCGCGCTCGGGCCTGAAAGCCGCAGCGAATGCAGGCCGGGCCGGGTGCGGCCTGTCCTGCCGTGTGCAGATATATTCCGAACCGCCCGGCCTTGGCCAGGCGGCTCATTCCACGAGGCTTTTCATGACCTTGCCCATCAGTTTTGAATTTTTCCCGCCCAAAACGCCCGAGGGGGCCGACAAGCTGCGCACCGTGCGCCAGGCGCTGTACGCCAAGTCGCCCGAGTTCTGCTCGGTGACGTTCGGTGCCGGTGGCTCCACGCAGGAAGGCACCTTCAGCACCGTGAGCGAAATCCTGGCCGAAGGCCAGCAGGCCGCCAGCCATTTTTCCTGTATCGGTGCCACCAAGGCCCGCGTGCGCGAGCAGCTGGCCACCTTGAAGGGCATGGGTGTGAATCGCCTGGTGGCCCTGCGCGGCGACCTGCCCAGCGGCTACGGCGCGGGTGGCGAGTTCAGCTACGCCAGCGATCTGGTGGCTTTCATCCGGGCCGAAACCGGCGACCATTTCCACATCGAGGTGGCGGCCTACCCCGAAATCCATCCCCAGGCCCGCAGTGCCGAGGCCGACCTCAAGGCCTACGTCACCAAGGTGAAGGCCGGGGCCAACAGCGCCATCACCCAGTATTTTTACAACAGCGATGCCTACTTCCGCTTTGTGGACGACGCACACAAGCTGGGGGCCGACGTGCCGGTGGTGCCCGGCATCATGCCCATCACCAACTCCAGCCAGCTGCTGCGGTTTTCGGATGCGTGCGGGGCCGAGATTCCCCGCTGGATTCGCCTGCGCCTGCAAGGTTTCGGTGACGACACAGCCTCCATCAAGGCCTTTGGCCTGGATGTGGTGACCGACCTGTGCGACCAACTGCGCACCGCCGGTGTGCCCGGCCTGCACTTCTACAGCATGAACCAGAGCGCACCCGTGCTGGCCGTGCTGAACCGACTGGGGCTGTGAGCTTGGCGGTGGCTGGCCTGGCGCAACGGTGGTGGCGGGCCAGGTGCCTGCCGTGGCTGTGTGTGTGCGCCTGGCTGGCTGCGCCTGTGCTGCATGCCTCCGAGCTGTCTGCACCCTTGCCTGCGCCCGTGCTGTCAGCGGGTGAGGCCGGGCCCGCCCAGGATGCTGCCGCAGCGGATGTCCCGCGCTCCACGCCGCAAGCCCGTGACCCGGATGAGCAGGCTGGCGTGCCCTCCACAGGCCGTGGCCTGAGCCCGCCGTCCGAGCGGCCAGCGGTGCATTGGCCGGGTGACTTCGATCCTCCCGCCAACAGCAGCCCCAACCCGATTGGCCTGCGCGCCAGCCCCGATGCCCTGCCTGGCCCGGCAACGGGGCTGGCTTCGTGGTACGGCCCGGGGTTTCATGGCCGACGCACCGCCAGCGGAGAGCTGTTTTCGCGCCACGAAATGACCGCCGCCCACCGCACCCTGCCGCTGGGCTCGCTGCTGCACGTCACCAACCCCGAAACGGGCGTGGGCGTGGTGGTGCGCATCAACGACCGGGGGCCGTTCCACGGCAACCGTGTCATCGACCTGAGCCAGGCCGCCGCCAGCGCGCTGGGCATCGTGGCCAAAGGCGTGGGGCGGGTGGATTTGCGCCTGCCCTCCGACGACGAGGCCGCTGAATTTGCCAGCCGACTGGCCGAGGCCGCCAGACAATCGGCCGGGGCCGGAGCTGTGGCCGCAGCGTCTACCCGTGTGCCCCGGCGACCTTTGCCCAAGCAGGCCCGGCTGAACCGGCCTGCGGCCCCCTCCGCGCCCAAATTGGCGGCCAAAACGGACAAGGCGACCAAAGCGACCAAATCAGCCAAGCCAGCATCCTTCGCCGCCAGCAACCGCCTGGCTTCATCTTCCCCGCGCTGACAAGCAGGCTGAGAACCTGGCTGACAATGGGCACCATCCGCTGCACCCGCCCTGCCAGGCCATAGATTTTTTTGCGTCAACCCAGGAGACAACACACCATGCAACTCGAAACCATTGCCGTCCACGGTGGCTACACCCCCGACCCCACCACCAAGTCGGCCGCCGTGCCGCTGTACCAGACGGTGGCCTATGCCTTCGACAGCGCCCAGCACGGGGCCGACCTGTTTGACCTGAAGGTGGCGGGCAACATCTACAGCCGCATCATGAACCCCACCAACGACGTGCTGGAAAAGCGCGTTGCCGCGATGGAAGGTGGCATTGCCGCGCTGGCGATGGCCTCGGGCATGGCGGCCATCACCGCCGCCATCCAGACCATTGCCGAGGCGGGCGACAACATCGTGTCGGCCAGCACGCTGTACGGCGGCACCTACAACCTGTTTGCCCACACCTTCCCGCAGCAGGGCATCGA
>CALMMY010000083.1 GCA_937868695.1 uncultured Comamonadaceae bacterium | reverse complement strand
CATACTTGTATGCCATGGCCACCAGGGTGGGCATCTTGGCAATCAGGCGGATGGCGGCAACCTTGCGGTGCTGTGCGTTGTTGATGTCGGTGCTGTCGTGATAGAAGGCAGACAGGGCTCCGACCAGGCCGGTCAGTACGGCCATGGGGTGGGCATCACGGCGGAAGCCGCGCAGGAAAAACTGCATCTGCTCGTTCACCATGGTGTGGTTGATCACGAGCTTGTGGAAATCCTGGCGCTCTTTGGCATCGGGCAGTTCGCCGTTCAGCAGCAGATAGCAAGTGTCGAGGTAGTCACAGCTGTTGGCCAGCTGTTCAATGGGGTAGCCACGGTACAGCAGTTCGCCCTTGTCACCATCGATGTAAGTGATGGCCGATTGGCATGAAGCTGTCGAGAGGAAGCCGGGGTCGTAGGTGAACATTCCGGTTTGCCCATAGAGCTTGCGGATGTCAATCACATCGGGACCGATGCTGCCGCTGTAAACGGGTAGCTCAATGGGGGGGCTGCCGTTGCTGAACGACATGGTGGCTTTGTTGTCGGCAAGTTTCATGGGGTTTCCTTCTCGGGTTGGCTGAAATCAGATGGGCGAATCGGCTTTGGCGGCTCTGATCATGTGCAGAACTTGCCGGACATCGGGCCTGTCCAGATCGTCTTGTGGCTCCTTGCGGGCCAAAAACAAATCCAGCAGGTCGTTGTCTGACAAGTCCATCAGAATCTCAAGTCCACCGGCCTCATCCACAGTCAAGCCAGATTCGTGCCGGGCAAAAAAACGTTCGATGAACAAATCGTTTTCAAGCAGGCCACGGCGGCAGCGCCACTTGAGCTTGCTCAATGCACGCTGATCCAGAAGTGGGCTGTCGCTGTTCATGACGGTGGGGGTTTCGTTGGCTTGACTCAAATCGCGCGCATGACCATCATTTCCTTGATCTTGCCGATGGCCTTGGTGGGGTTCAAACCCTTGGGGCAAACGTCAACACAGTTCATGATGGTGTGGCAGCGGAAGAGACGGTAGGGGTCTTCAAGGTTGTCCAGGCGCTCGGCGGTCGCATCGTCACGGCTGTCCGCGATGAAGCGGTAAGCCTGAAGCAGACCGGCTGGGCCGACAAACTTGTCAGGGTTCCACCAGAAGCTTGGGCAGCTGGTGGAGCAACTGGCGCACAGAATGCACTCGTACAAACCGTTGAGTTCATCGCGCTCTTCGGGGCTTTGCAGGCGCTCACGCTGCGGTGCAGGCGTGTTGCTGATGAGGTAGGGCTTGATGCTGTGGTACTGCTTGAAGAACAGTGTCATGTCCACAATCAGGTCGCGTACCACGGGCAGGCCCGGCAGCGGCTTCAGGACGATGTCGCCCTTGAGCGTATTCAGGTTGGTCAGGCAGGCCAGACCATTCTTGCCGTTGATGTTCATCGCGTCGGAGCCGCAGACACCTTCGCGGCAGGAGCGGCGGAAGGAGAGCGTGGTATCCACAGCCTTGAGTTTGACGAGTGCGTCCAGCAGCATGCGCTCTGTGCCATCCAGCTCCAGCTGGATGGTTTGCATGTAAGGCTTCGCGTCCTTGTCCGGGTCGTAGCGATAGATCTTGAAAGTGCGTTGTGCCATGGTTCAGATTCCTTGTTCTCGCTCGGTTCGATCAGAAAGTGCGGGGCTTGGGTGGCACCGTTTCGGCTGTCAGTGGCTTCATGCGCACTGGCTTGTAGTCCAGGCGGTTGCCATCCTTGTACCAGAGCGTGTGCTTCATCCACTCGGCATCGTTGCGGCCCAGCGGGCAGGTGGGATGGGTCACATCGTGCTCATAGTCACGCACCAAGTGGGCACCACGGCACTCCTTGCGGGCTGCGGCGCTTTCCATGGTGGCTTGAGCGGCTTCCATCAGGTTTTCAACTTCCAGCGCTTCGACACGGGCGGTGTTGAACACTTTGGAGTTGTCTTTGAGGCCAATTTTTTCCACGCGCTGGCGCAGGGCAGCAATTTTTTCCACGCCCTTGTCCATGACTTCCTGGCTGCGGAACACACCGGCGTGTGCCTGCATGATGGAACGCATGTCGTTGGCCACATCCTGTGAGTACTCGCCAGTGGCTGCGCCTTCCAGGCGGGCGAGGCGGGCCAGTGTTTTGTCAGCGGCATCCTTGGGCAGGTTTTTGTGTTCCTGCTTGGGGTTGACGTTGGCGATGATGTGGTTGCCAGCGGCTTTGCCGAATACCAGCAAGTCCAACAGCGAGTTGGTGCCCAAACGGTTGGCACCGTGTACCGATACGCACGAGCATTCGCCCACGGCATACAGACCGTTGACCGGCTTGTCTTCGCCGTTGAAGCGTTCGACAACCTGACCGTGGATGTTGGTGGGAATGCCGCCCATCTGATAGTGGATGGTGGGCACCACTGGAATGGGCTCGCGGGTCACATCCACGTTGGCGAAGTTGACACCGATTTCGTACACGGAAGGCAGGCGCTTGTGGACGGTTTCGGCACCCAGGTGATCCAGCTTCATGTGGATGTAGTCTTTGTTCGGGCCACAGCCACGGCCTTCCAGAATTTCCTGGCCCATGCAGCGGGACACGAAGTCACGGGGAGCCAAGTCTTTCAGGGTGGGGGCATAGCGTTCCATGAAACGCTCACCGTTGCTGTTGAGCAGAATGGCACCTTCACCACGGCAGCCTTCGGTCAGCAGCACGCCAGCACCGGCCACGCCAGTGGGGTGGAACTGCCAGAATTCCATGTCTTGCAGCGCAACGCCCGAGCGGGCGGCCATGCCCAAGCCGTCACCTGTGTTGATGAATGCATTGGTGGAAGATTGGAAAATCCGACCCGCACCGCCAGTGGCCAACAGAACGGTCTTGGCTTCGAGCATGTAAACGTCGCCAGTTTCCATTTCAAGCGCGGTCACGCCCACGCAATCGCCCTCGGCATCGCGCACCAGATCCAGCGCCATCCACTCCACGAAGAAGGTGGTGCGTGCAGACACGTTGGCTTGATACAGGGTGTGCAACATGGCGTGGCCGGTACGGTCGGCTGCGGCGCAAGCGCGTTGAACGGGTTTTTCACCGTAGTTGGCGGTGTGACCACCGAACGGACGCTGATAAATCGTGCCATCGGGGTTGCGGTCAAACGGCATGCCGAAGTGTTCCAGCTCGTACACCACTTTCGGGGCTTCACGGCACATGAACTCGATCGCATCCTGGTCACCCAGCCAATCGGAGCCCTTCACGGTGTCGTAAAAGTGGAATTCCCAGCTGTCTTCACTCATGTTGCCCAGTGAGGCAGACACGCCACCTTGAGCGGCAACGGTGTGCGAGCGGGTGGGAAACACCTTGGACAGCACGGCCACTTTCAGGCCGGCGCGAGCCAGTTGCAGAGAAGCCCGCATGCCGGAGCCGCCTGCACCCACGATCACCACATCAAAACGGCGCTTGGCCAACGAAGTCATTTTTGTCATGGCTCAGAGCCTCCAGAGAACTTGAATGGCCCAGCCCATGCAACCGACGAGCCAGACGATGGTGAATGTGTGCAATGCGAGACGAATGCCCGCTGGTTTGACGTAGTCCATCCAGATGTCACGGACACCGACCCACACGTGGTAGAAAAGGGCGACGATGACGGAGAAGGTCAGCGTCTTCATCCATTGCGCAGCAAAGATGCCTGCCCAGGCTTCGTAGCCCATTGGGCCAGAGGTGAGGAGAATTTTGAACAGCACGATGAAGGTGAAAATCACCATGAGTGCTGCCGTGACGCGCTGGGCCATGAAGTCACGCACGCCATAGTGCGCACCCACAACGACGCGCTTTGAACCGTAATTCACTGCCATGTTGTTTCTTTCGATGAGTGTGTGTGAATGGGAGTGCTCAGTACAGGCCGAACAGCTTGGCACCCAGAACGAGCGTCAGTCCGATGGACAGCACCAGCACCGTTTTGGCGGAGCTGGCACCGAACTCCTTGCTGACCTTGTGGGTGGCATCCATATAGAGATGGCGCACGCCCGCAATCAGGTGGTGCAGGTAGCCCCAGATCAGGGCCAGCACCACGAGCTTGACAAACCAGCCAGGCACAAAGCCCAGCCCAGCCGAGAAGGCGGATGTGAAACTTTCGTAGGAAATTTCGGACGACAACGATGCGTCGAACATCCAGATGATGAACGGCATCAGCAGAAACATCATGGCACCGCTGACGCGGTGCAGGATGGAAACCCAGCCTGCCGGCGGGAGCCGGTAGGTCGTCAGATCCGTAAGTGCGTTGATGTTGCGGAACTCCGCCCGCGTTTTGTTCAACTGAGTCATGTGGGACTTTCTTTGTCAGTGGAGAAGGGATGTAACGCCCTTGTAACCTTGCAAGATGGCTGCTGAATTCTATTGCAACGCAGCATTCACCAAACTTTCAAAACCGAGGTTATTCAAGGGAGATGTTCAACTTAATTCGTTTTTGTAGTGGTGTGCATCGGTCAGGTACAGCCCACGCCGCAGTTCCATGGGCACATTGTTGTAAGTGAAGGCCACCCTTTCCACGCTCAGCAGGGGGTGGCCCTCCTGGATACGGAGCAGCGTGGCGGCTTCCGGGGTGGCTGCGATCGCTTTGATTTTTTCTTCTGCGCTGACCATGCGCACCCCGAACGCACTTTCAAAAAAAGCGTACATCGGCCCTTGGTCTGCGGCGAGTGCATCGCGGGTCAAACCTTTGAACGGATTGCCCGGCAGCCACACATCGTCCAGGATGGTGGGGATGCCCTGGAATGCAAGCACGCGCCGGATGAATACGACCGGGTCTGCGCTGCGCAGGCCCAGCAACCGGGCAATTTCAGCCGAAGCCCGCAGACGCTTGCAATCGATGATCGTGCGCTCCACCCGCTGCTCGCCAGCGAAGTCGGGCTGCAATCTCAGAAACCTGTATTGGGTGTGGCGCTCGGCATGTGTGGCGACAAAGGTGCCTTTGCCTTGTCGGCGAACCACCAGATTGTCGGCGGCCAGTTCATCAATGGCCTTGCGCACGGTGCCCTGGCTGACTTTGAAGCGCAGGGCAAGGTCTTGCTCGCTGGGAATCACATCGCCAGGTTTCCATTCGCCGCCCTGAAGGCTTTGCAGGATGAGGGTTTTGATTTGCTGATACAGCGGGCTGAATGCCGGGGTAGTGACCACGGTGGTGCCCGCACCCGAGCCGATGGCTCCACTGTGTGGCTCATCCTGTATCTGAACGGTTGCTTGCGGGCTGTTTGTGGTCATGGTCTGCGTTAATCATATCTTATATAAGACATAAGACAAATTGACTAAACGGTTTCCGGGCAGTTACACTCGGAGGCGGCTCAAAGGCGTTTGTCGGCTTGCGCAAGTACGCAGGCGACAAGGCCTTCAAGTTGGTTCAAACCACGTTTTTCGCATCTTCACACCCACTCAGGAGATCCCACCATGTCCAAGAATCCCGTTCGTGTTGCCGTGACTGGCGCTGCTGGCCAAATCGGCTATGCCCTGTTGTTCCGCATTGCCTCTGGCGAAATGCTGGGCAAAGATCAGCCTGTGATTCTCCAGCTGTTGGAAGTGCCCATGGAAAAAGCCCAGGAAGCACTCAAGGGCGTGATCATGGAACTCGAAGACTGCGCGTTCCCCCTGCTGGCCGGCATCGAAGCCCACAGCGACCCCATGACCGCCTTCAAAGACACCGACTACGCCCTGCTGGTCGGTGCCCGTCCACGTGGCCCAGGCATGGAGCGCGCCGACCTGCTGGCCGCCAACGCCCAGATTTTCACCGCCCAAGGCAAGGCACTGAACGCTGTGGCCAGCCGCAACGTCAAGGTGCTGGTGGTCGGCAACCCCGCCAACACCAATGCCTACATCGCCATGAAGTCCGCTCCTGACCTGAAGCCAGGCAACTTCACCGCCATGCTGCGCTTGGATCACAACCGCGCTGCCAGCCAGATCGCCGCCAAGACCGGCAAGCCCGTGGCTTCCATTGAAAAGCTGGCCGTGTGGGGCAACCATTCTCCTACCATGTACGCCGACTACCGCTTCGCCACCATCGACGGCCAGTCTGTCAAGGACATGATCAACGATGAAGTGTGGAACAAAGATGTGTTCCTGCCCACCGTCGGCAAGCGCGGTGCCGCCATCATCGCCGCCCGTGGCGTGTCTTCCGCTGCCTCCGCAGCCAACGCTGCCATCGACCACATGCGCGACTGGGCCCTGGGCACCAACGGCAAGTGGGTCACCATGGGCATTCCTTCCAACGGCGAATACGGCATTCCCGCTGAAACCATGTTCGGCTACCCCGTCACCTGCGAAGGCGGCGAATACAAGATCGTCGAAGGTCTGCCGATCTGCGAATTCTCCCAAGAGTGCATCAACAAGACCCTGGCCGAACTCGAAGGCGAAAAAGACGGTGTCAAGCACCTGCTGTAACCAGTCTGTAACTCGATGCCGGGCTTGTCTGTGAACGATGCCGGTTCGATCCGCTCCCGGCTTCACCCGCGTGAAATCCTGCTGGGAGCACAAGCCGCCGGGGCCATGCTCCCGGTGTGCGACCACTACAGCGGTGTCGAGGCACGCATGCGCAAAAGCCTGCAACTGCAGGCTGACATGACCCAGGAGTTGGGTGCGTGCGTGTTCGATGTCACGCTGGACTGTGAGGACGGAGCCCCCGCAGGGGCTGAAGCCGAGCATGCCGCGCTGGTTGCCGAACTGTTGGCAGGCGTGCAGCCCGGTTGCCGGGTGGGTGTGCGGGTGCACCCTGTCGATCATCCCGCATTCGCCCACGATGTTGCCACGTTACTGGGCCAGCCCGAAGCGCTGCCAGCCTATGTGATGGTGCCCAAGGTCGAGAGTCTGTCTTGTGTTCAGACCGCCGTCACAGCATTGGATGCTGCCGGGGCTGTGCATGTGCCACTGCATGTGTTGATCGAATCCCCGCTGGCTGTGCATCACGCCTTTGACATTGCAGCCCATCCCAGGGTGCAGTCACTCAGCTTTGGCCTGATGGACTTCGTGTCCGCCCACGGCGGTGCCATTCCGGGCAGCGCAATGGGTTTGCAAGGCCAGTTCAGCCACCCGCTGGTGCTGCGTGCCAAGCTTGATCTGGCCAGTGCGGCCCATGCCCACGGCAAAGTGCCCTCACACTGCGTCGTGACCGAGTTCCGCGATACCCAGGCCCTGCGCCAGGCCGCGCTCACGGCCCGCAACCAGCTGGGCTACACACGCATGTGGAGCATCCACCCCGACCAGATCCGCACCATCGTGGATGTGTTTGCACCCACAGCCGACGAGGTTGATCAGGCTGCACGCATCATCACGCTGGCAGCAGCCCAGGATTGGGGTCCCATCCAGCACGCAGGCCAGTTGCATGACCGCGCCAGCTACCGGTTTTTCTGGCAGGTGCTCGAACGCGCCCACCAGACAGGCCGCCCACTTCCCGGCGAAGTTCGCCATTATTTTTCTTGACAACGATTGGAGTTCCCCATGTTGAAAGCCTACCGTGAACATGCTGCCGAGCGCAATGCGCTGGGCATTCCTCCCCTGCCACTGGATGCCAAGCAGGTTGAGGCACTGATCGAACTGATCAAAAACCCTCCCGCCGGTGAAGATGCCTTCCTGATGGATCTGCTGACCCACCGCGTGCCTCCCGGCGTGGACGATGCCGCCAAGGTCAAAGCCAGCTTCCTGGCTGCCGTGGCGCACGGCGACCTGACCGTTGGCCTGATCTCCAAAGCCAAAGCCACCGAGCTGCTGGGCACCATGGTGGGTGGCTACAACGTCCACCCCCTGATTGAGCTGCTCGACGATGCCGAAGTGGCCGGTGTGGCCGCTGCTGCGCTCAAGAAAACCCTGCTGATGTTCGACTTCTTCAACGATGTCGCCGAAAAAGCCAAAGCAGGCAATGCCTTCGCCAAAGACGTGATGCAGAGCTGGGCCGATGCCGAGTGGTTCACCAGCCGCCCCGAAGTGCC
>CALMMY010000082.1 GCA_937868695.1 uncultured Comamonadaceae bacterium | reverse complement strand
CACCGGCCAGGCCCAGCGCCGTCACGCGCACCGGCCCGCTCACGGGCGTTTTGCCAATGGCACTCAGAAAACTCCGCCCTTCGATGCGCAGCGGGCGGGCGGTGCCGGTGTTGATGTGGGTGACTTGCATGGGGTGGGCTGGTGTGGTCGGGGAACGCTGCTTCAGCGGCCCAGGTGGTGGTGTGCGGCTTGCAATGCACCGTGCTCAAAGGCATCGGCAAAGTCGGTCAGTTCATGCGCGGACAAACCCACCGCCGGGCTGCGGGCCACGGTGCGCCAGGCCCCCACGGCATCCACCACCTGGGCCAGTGTGGCGTTGGCCTGTGCCGGGGTGAGGCTGAAATACGGGGCGGCTTGCAGCAGCATGTCGATGGACGTGATGGGCCCCTGTTCGGGGGAGAGCCAGGTTTTGGACTCCCGCTCTTTGTCGGGAAACGGATTGAGGTCGAACGCCGGGGCCAGGCTCCAGAAGCCCTGACCCTGGTGCAGGAAGCCGAGGTTTTGCAGGTGGTCGTCCACGTTGGTGATGAGCAGGTTGAACACCATGCGCCGCCACAGTTGCTGCACGTCCTGGGTGGGCTGGGGGCTGCGGGTACGGATGGCATCGGCCAGTTCGGTGTAGGCGTGGTCATCGTCGCGCGAAGCTTGCAGCACGGAGGCGGCCGACAGGTAGGGAATGCGCCCATGATCGGGGGTGCGGTCAAACCGCCGGATGACGGCCACCGGAGTCTCTCCCACCACCGCAACCCGCGATGGCGGCACCTGGATGCCCGCCATCTGGGCCAGGTGCAATGCCAGCACCTCGCCGCGTGTGACGCTGCGTTGGTCGCTGATGCTGGGAAATTTTCCAATGGCCAGATGGCCGTCTTCGTCCAGCACGGTGCATTTGGGGCGCATGCCCCCCAGTGACGTGCCTTTGCCTTGCAGGTAAAGAAGGTCTTGCGCGGTTTCCTGGCTCATTTCCACCGATCGACTGGCGCTGTAAATGTGCGCCAGTTCCAGCAGCGGCGGTGTGCGGCGGTGGCCTTCTTCAGCGGTTTGCAGGCATTGGCCCGCACTGTCCGTCAGGCGCAGGGCACCCACCCGGCTGAAGTCGTCCACGGCGCACAGGTAATCCATTTCGGTGAGTGCGCCCAGCGTCGGGTCTTGCTTGCGCCGCTTGGCGTGAGCGCGTGCCATGACCCGGCGACCCCAGGCATCGGGAGCGGTGTCGGCCAGGGCTCCGTGAAACACGGAGTCGGCCTTGGCGGGCGCACGCCTGACCTGGTGACCGGCCAGCAGCGGCAGATCGGGCGAGACCTCGAACCGCCCTGCATGGTGCAGCCAGCTGTCGGTATAGGCAAAGGCGCTGTGCTCGCGCTGGCCCTGCCGGGTGTGGGCCAGGGTGCCCACGGGCGTGGCGGCTTTGCCGATGCAGACTTGCACCACCTGTTTCACAGCGCCTCACCCGTGCCTGCGCGCTGGCGGGTGCGTGGGCGCACACGCCGGGGCAGTTGCTCGTTGGCCAGCGCCAGACCAATGGCATCCTGCCCGGAATCCAGCAGATTGGCCAGGCGCGTGATTTCGCCAAACACATGCAGCGTGCGGGCAATGAAGTGCAACGGAATGCGGGCATCACCCGCTTCCATGCGTTTGATGGTGTTGAGCGATGCACCCACCCGCTCGGCCAGCGACTGCTGGGTCAGCCGCCTGCGCAGGCGGGCCAGCCGGATGTCTTCGCCCAGCTTGCACATGGCCCGGCTCACCGGCAGGGGCAAGGGCCGGGCGGCGGCGGGTTGTTTAAGGCTCTGTTCAGGGCCTTTGGGTGAATCAATGGCTTCCATCGGAGCCATTATGAATCAAAGGCCGATGTGCCACCTTACCGCATGCCGATGCGCACATTGCCGAAGATGGCCTGGGCCGGGCGTGGCAGGCAGC
>CALMMY010000081.1 GCA_937868695.1 uncultured Comamonadaceae bacterium | reverse complement strand
GCACCGAGCTTGGACTCCATGCGGTCATAACCCCGGTCCAGGTGGTAGATGCGGTCAATCAGGGTATCGCCCTCGGCCACCAGCGCGGCAATCACCAGGCTGGCCGAAGCCCGCAAGTCGGTGGCCATGACATTGGCCCCGCTGAGGCTGCGTCCTTCGCTGCCCAGACCCTCAATCATCGCCACCTTGCCTTCCACATGGATGCGGGCACCCAGGCGCTGCATTTCCTGCACATGCATGAAGCGGTTTTCAAAGATGGTTTCGGTGACGTTGCTGGCACCCTGTGCCACCACATTGAGCGCCATGAACTGGGCCTGCATATCGGTGGGGAAACCAGGGTACTCATGGGTGCGGAAGGTCTGTGCCTTGAGCCTGGCAGCGCCTGGAGAGGTCACCAGCAGGCCTTCTTCCCGCACTTCGATCGTGGCACCGGCATCGTGCAGCTTGTCGATCACCACTTCCAGGTGATCGGCCCGCGCATGACGCAGCAGGGCTTGCCCACCGGCCACCGCCACCGCACACAGGAAGGTGCCGGCCTCGATGCGGTCAGCCACCACGCGGTGGGTGCAACCATGCAGCGCAGGCACACCCTGGATGCGGATTTTGCTGGTGCCGTGCCCCTCGATGCGGGCCCCCATGGCGATCAGCATTTCGGCCAGATCGGTGATTTCAGGCTCCTGGGCGGCGTTTTCGAGCACGGTTTCGCCCTCGGCCAACGCGGCGGCCATCAGGAAATTTTCGGTTCCGGTGACCGTGACCATGTCGGTGGCAATGCGTGCCCCCTTGAGCCGGGTTTGCCCCGCAGGCAGCGAAGCTTCGATGTAGCCATGCTCCACACGGATGACCGCACCCATCGCCACCAAGCCTTTGATGTGCTGATCCACAGGCCGCGACCCGATGGCACAGCCACCGGGCAACGACACCCTGGCATGACCGAAGCGGGCCAGCAGGGGTCCCAAAGCCAGGATGGAAGCCCGCATGGTCTTGACCAGCTCGTAGGGTGCTTCGGCCTTCAGGCTGTCAGGGGCTTGCAGATGCACCGTGTCATCGGGTATGCGCTCGGCCTGCACACCCATGTTGCGCACCAGTTTCTGCATGGTGAGCACATCGTGCAGGTGGGGCACGTTGTGCAAAACCACGGGATCGGCGGTCAGCAAGGCTGCGCACAGTTCGGGCAGAGCCGCGTTTTTGGCACCTGAAATGACCACTTCCCCGTGCAGGGTCTGGCCGCCGGTAATCAGCAATTTATCCATGAAATGAAAACCTCAGTGACCGGATTGGATGGCCCACTCGGCGGGCGTGAGGGTCTTCATCGACAGCGCATGCACCTGGTCGGTCTTGATGCGGTCGCCCAGTGTGGCGTACACCCGCTGGTGGCGGGCAATGGGGCGTTTGCCCTCAAATTCGGCAGACACGATGACGGCAGACCAATGGCGGCCATCGCCACTGACCTCCAGGTGTTGACAGGGCAAACCGGCGGCAATGATGGACTGAAGTTCCTGGGGGGTCATGGGGAAAATGAATATAAGCAATGGCACGCGGATGGGGTCACCCGGTGCAGTCAACACAAAACAAGGCAATGAAAAAACGATGTCAGGAACGGATCTTGTATCCCGTGCGTAGCAACTGAACGGCCACGGCACTGACGATCAGGAAAGCCACCGACACAACCCCCAAGCTGAACCAAGGGGACACATCGCTGACACCGAAAAAACCGTAGCGGAAACCGTCAATCATGTAGAAAAACGGATTCAGGTGGCTCACGGTCTGCCAGAACGGCGGCAACGAATGGATGGAGTAAAACACCCCCGACAAAAACGTCATGGGCATGATGATGAAGTTCTGGAACCCTGCCAGCTGGTCAAACTTGTCGGCCCACAGACCGGCAATCAGGCCCAGCACGCCCAGCATGGCCGCGCCCAGCACGGCAAACAGCACGATCCATTGCGGAGCCACCACACCGGGCTGACCGAACCACACCGTCACCGCAAACACCCCCAACCCCACCGCCAGCCCGCGCGTGACCGACGAAGCCATGTAGGCAAAAAACCAGGCCCAGTGCGACATGGGTGTCAGCAGAACGAACACCAGGTTGCCCATGATCTTGCTCTGGATGAGCGACGACGAACTGTTGGCAAATGCGTTTTGCAACACGCTCATCATCACCAGACCGGGCACCAGGAAGGCGGTGTAACTGACCGAGTCGTACACCTTCACATGGTCTTCCAGCACATGGCCGAAGATCATCATGTACAGCACAGCCGTCAGCACCGGGGCGGCTATGGTCTGGAAACTCACCTTCCAGAAGCGCAGCACTTCTTTGTAATACAGGGTCTGCCAGCCGCTCATGACGACACTCCGGTGGCAGCATCACTGGCCTGCGATGGGGATTCAGAGGCTTTGGCCATCACATCCAGAAACACATCTTCCAGATCGGCTTTGCGGATTTCAATGTCTTCCACCACGGCCCCCGCCTGGCGCACGGCGGCCAGGATGTTTTCAACCTCTGCCGCGCTGTGGGCGGGCAGTTGCACCACCCGCCCGGTGATGCGGGCCTTGGCGGCCAGTGCAGCAGGCAGCTGCGAATCGGTCTTGAAGCGCAGCACATTGGACGAGGCCCGGCTCAGCAGCACCGATGTTTTCTCCAGCGCCACCACTTGTCCGCGTTTGATCATGGCAATGCGGCCGCACAGGGCCTCGGCCTCTTCCAGGTAGTGTGTCGTCAGCAGCACGGTGCTGCCCTCTCGGTTGAGGCGGGCAATGAACTGCCACAGCGTCTGGCGCAACTCCACATCCACACCAGCGGTGGGCTCGTCCAATACGATGACTTTGGGCTTGTGAACCAGCGCCTGGGCCACCATCACGCGGCGCTTCATGCCACCAGAAAGCTGGCGCATGTTGGCATTGGCCTTGTCGGCCAACCCGAGGCTGTGGAGAAGATCGTCGATCCAGTCGTTGTTGTTGCGGATGCCAAAGTAGCCCGACTGGATGCGCAAAGCCTCACGCAGGCTGAAAAAAGGATCGAACACCAGCTCCTGCGGCACCACGCCCAGCAGGCGGCGGGCCTGGGCGTAATCGGTCACGACATCGTGGCCCAGCACACTGGCCTGACCGCTGGTGGCACGCGACAGACCGGCCAAGATGCTGATGAGCGTGGTTTTGCCCGCACCGTTGGGGCCAAGCAGGCCGAACATTTCGCCTTGCTCGACGCTGAAACTCACCCCTCCCAGCGCCTGGAACGGGCCTTTGGCTGTGGAGTAGGTTTTGACCACATCGCGAAAAACGATGGCCGGAGCCGCTGGGGCTGACATGGTGGGGGCAGATGCTGACATGAACCAGCCATTTTAAGTGGCGAGCAGCGCATCGACTCCGTACAGAACAGCCAGCTCACGCAAACGCGGCGGAACCGACTCCAGCACCAGCATCTGGCCACGCCCCAGCAAATGCCGCCGCAGCTCCAGCAGCAAGGCCAGGGCCGTGGAATCAAACTGCCTCAGACCACCGCCATCGACCACCACCGGTCCCTGCCCCACCGGCAACTGGGACAGCCATTGCGACAGGCAGGCATCGGCCTGGGCATGGGTCAGTTCAGCAGGCAGTTTCAGCATGGCAGGCGAGCGGTATCAACAAAAAAGAGGGCAACGGATCAGCTGGCACGCTGAGGCGTGCTGGCGGCATTTTTCTTGTTGCGAGCAACCAGATCCGCAATCAGGCCGTCAATGCCATTGGTACTGATTGCCTGGGAAAACTGGGTCCGGTAAGTTTCGACCAGCCAGACACCCATGACATTCAGGTCATAGATTTTCCAGCCCGTGTCCGTCTTTTCCAGACGGTAGTCCAGCTGAATGGGGTCACCCCGGCCCCGCACATCGCTGCGCACCACCACCTCGGTGTCGGCAGGCGTGGCACGCAGAGGGCGAAAGCTCAGCGTCTGTTCTTTGACCTGACTCAAGGCCCCCGAGTAGGTGCGCACCAGCAAGGTTTTGAATTCGTCTTGCAACTGCTTTTGCTGCTGCGGTGTGGCCTGGCGCCAGAACCGCCCCACGGCGGATGAAGTCATGCGGACAAAATTGACATGGGGCATGATTTTCCCGTCCACCAGCGCCATGACTTTGGCCATGTCTCCCCCCTGGATGGCTGCGTCCGCCTTGACGGCATCCATCACTTCAGAAGCCACACGCTTGATCAGGGCATCGGGTGCTTCATCTGTTGCAGCCTGGGCAGCCAGAGGCAGCAGGCCGGACAAAGACAGCAGCGGCGCGGTCGCCAGGGTCAGCAAACGTTGGATGGAATGTCTTCTGTTCATGCTCATGGTGTTTCCTTCTGGGCAGCGGTGTGCCCGGCTCATTCGTTGTCGCGGTTGCGCTGCGCGTCAATCACGCTCTGGCGGCGTTGCAAAAAAATCTCGCGGGAGAAGCTGTATTTATCGAGCGCAGCCTCATCCAGCACCGTACCGGCCCGCAGCAGGTCTGCACGTTTTTCAACCAGCCGCAGGGCGGTGAGTGCATTGCGGTTGGGCACATTGTCAAGGGTGCCCACCATGTCGCCCTTGGCTTCCACACCCATGCCCACGGTGTCGCGCAACGTGGACGGGCCAAAAATGGGCAGCACCAAGTAAGGGCCGGGTGGCACGCCCCAGCGGCCCAAGGTCTGGCCAAAATCAGCCTGGTTGCGGTAAAGCCCCATTTCGGAAGCGATGTCGATCAAACCGGCCATGCCAAAAAACGTGTTCATCCCCACCCGCAAGGCATTGATGGCCGTGTCTTCCACACGCAACTGCAACCCGGTATTGATGGTGGCCCAGACATCGTTCAGGTTGCCAAAAAAATTGCTGATCGCGGTGCGAATGGGGTCGGGGGTAACGTTGGCATAGCCCGTGGCCACGGGCTTGACCACCGCTTCATCCACCGCATCATTGAACAACTGCATCTCGCGGTTGTAGCGTTCCAACGGATCGCGCGGATCGGCTGTCGGCCCGGTGGCACAACCAGCCAGGGCGGCACACAGCAGCAAGCCCGACAGGCTGCGCGCGCGCCAGCCACCCTTGGCCTGGCGCGACTGGCTGGCTGGGGTCAACAGGCGCGGCGGCCCCTGGAGGGAAGCCTGCGCAGGCAAAGGGCCTCGGTTGTGACGGCTGAGAAACAAGGTCATGTGCATCCTCCCGGCCACCGCTTCATGGGTATGGGTGGCCATTGATCATGGTTTGCTGGCAGCGGCTTCTGGCTCTGCCGCCTTGTTGAACAGGAACTGGCTGATCAGATTTTCCAGCACCACCGCCGACTGGGTCTGGGTGACCACCGCACCCGGCTGCCAGTTGGCCATGTCGCCGCCCGGCTCGATGCCGATGTACTGCTCGCCCAGCAGGCCGCTGGTCAGTATTTTCAGCGAGCTGTCTTTGGGAAACTGGAAGCGGGACTCCATGTCCAGCGTCACATTGGCCTGGAAGCTCTTGTCATCGAACGTGATGACCCCCACACGACCCACCACCACGCCGGCGCTTTTGACGGCTGCGCGGGGTTTGAGGCCACCGATGTTGTCAAACTTGGCCTGCACCTGGTAGGTGCTCTGAAAGTTCAGGTGCAGCAGGTTGGCCGACTTCAGCGCCAGGAACAACAGTGCAGCCGCTCCCAGCACCACAAACAGGCCGACCCACACATCATTTTTGGATTTTTTCATGGCTTTGCGCTTGATGAATATGTACAAGTAGCTATCAAATCAGTCAATACAACCGCCAGCATCAGATGCTGAACATCATGGCGGTGAGCAAAAAGTCCAGCCCCAGCACCAGCAGGGAAGCCATGACCACCGTGCGTGTGGTGGCACTGGACACGCCCTCGGGCGTGGGATGGGCCATGTAGCCCTGGTACAGCGCCACAAAAGTAACGGCCACGCCGAACACCATGCTTTTGATGACCCCGTTGCCCACGTCGTTCCACACTTCCACACCGCCTTGCATCTGGCTCCAGAACGAGCCCTCGTCTACTCCGATCATCACCACACCCACCAGCCAGCCGCCGATGATGCCCACGGCACTGAACATGGCCGCCAGCAGGGGCATGGCAATCAGCCCACCCCAGAAACGCGGGGCCAACACCCGGCGGATGGGATCGACCGCCATCATTTCCATCGCCGCCAGCTGCTCGCCGGCTTTCATGAGGCCGATTTCGGCCGTCAGGGCCGTGCCTGCCCGGCCTGCAAACAGCAGCGCGGTGACCACCGGCCCCAGCTCGCGCACCAGACTCAGCGCCACCAGCAGACCCAGCGCCTCGGAAGATCCGTAGCGTTGCAGTGTGTAGTACCCCTGCAAACCCAGCACAAAACCAACGAACAGGCCGGACACGCCGATGATGGCCATCGACAGGTTGCCCAGGAAGAAAATCTGGTCGCGCACCAGCCCAAACCGCGCCAGCGCCACGGGCGACAGCTGCACCAGCCGGGCAAACAGCCGGGCCGACTCACCCAAATCAGCCAGCTTGCGGCGCACCGCAAAACCCATTGTGGCCAGTGTCATGTTCTGCTCCCGCTGCGGCCAGACTGGCCAGCACGCCCGGCCATGACCGGCCCGAAATCGTCGTCCAGCGTGGGGCCGGGGTAATGGAAATGCACCGGCCCTTCGGCCTGCGCCAGCACAAACTGCCGCACCAGCGGATCGTCCGAATGCCGCACCTCATCGGGCGTGCCTTGGGCCGCAATGCGGCCATTGGCCAGAATGATGACCTGGTCGGCAATGCGGAAGGTTTCCTCCAAGTCGTGCGACACGATGAGGCTGGTCATGCCCAGTGCATCGTTCAGGCGGCGGATGAGCTGGGCGGCTGTGCCCAGCGAAATCGGGTCGAGGCCCGCAAAGGGTTCGTCGTACATGATCAGCTCGGGGTCGAGGGCAATGGCCCTGGCCAGGGCCACACGCCGGGCCATGCCACCGGAAACTTCGCTGGGCATCAGGTCGCGGGCACCGCGCAGGCCCACGGCATTGAGTTTCATCAGCACGATGTCGCGGATCAGCGGCTCGCTCAGGCGGCTGTGCTCGCGCAGCGGAAACGCCACGTTGTCGAACACGCTCAGGTCGGTGAACAGCGCCCCGAACTGGAACAGCATGCCCATGCGCCTGCGGGCGGCCTCCAGGGCTTCGCGCCCCATCGTCCCCACATCGGCTCCATCGAACAGCACGCGCCCGCCTGTGGGCTGCTGCTGGCCACCTATCAGGCGCAGAACGGTGGTTTTGCCCCCGCCCGAAGCCCCCATCAGGGCCGTGACCTGGCCTCTGGGCACGGAAAAGGACAGGCGATCCAGAATGACCCGGTCGCCTGCCGAACCGGGGTAGGCGAAGGTGACATTGTCAAACTGGACAAAAGAAGCGTCTGGTGACTGGGACATGAAAAGAGTGGATAACCAAACAAAACGCCGACGAGATCACGACATCCGGTCGGCGGGTTGGGTGCAATCAATGATAAGGGGTTTACCCCGACGATGCCTGAGGGTGGCACCAGCTGGCCAGTGTGGACAGGACATCGGCCATGGCCGGACGCGCCATGCGCACCTCGGCAAACCCCATCGCCAGCGCCGATGTTGCAATGCGCGGATGGGTGGCCAGTGCCCTGGCCCCAGCCCAGTTTGAAACAGGCTGTAACTGTTTCAAATGACCCACACTTTCAGAGCTGCTCAGCAGCCAGATGGCCCCTTGGGCCAGCGCCCTCTCGGCCAGGGCATGCTGCTGCTGCGTCCAGACGGGCATGCCCCTTCCATAGGCGACGCAGAAATCAACCAGGGCACCGGCTTGCTCGCACTGGCGGGCCAGCCATTCGCGCCCGGAGCCCTGGGATGGCTGAGCTTGCGGGCTGACAGCTCCCCCAGGTGCAGGCCCAACCACACGATCCGCAGCCTGCTCGCCGCGCACCACCAGCACCCGCACACCGGGTCGCAGCTGGGCGCGTACCACCGGCCACAGGGCTTCGGAATCGAACTGAGCGGCATCGGTGGCAGGCTGGTCGATTGCATTTTCAGGAATGCCGAGTTGATACAGGGCCCGCGCCGTGCCCGGCCCCGGAGCCCAGCAGCGCACACCGACGGGCCACGCGGCCACGGGCCAGAAAGCATGCACGGCCTGCGGGCTGACGAACATCACGGCGCTGTAGTCGGCCAGCCGTTGGCGGCAGGCTTGCAAAGCGGCCATGTCAGCGGGCGGGCCAAAGGCCATCAGGGGCAGCGCCACGGGCGCAAAGCCGTGCGCAGACAATGCGCTGACCCAGACCGCCGCCTCGCGTTCGGGCCGGGTAACCACCACCGGGCAACCCCGCAGACTGGCCTGATCACCGGCCCGCACCACGGATGGCACAGCCGTGGCGGGCGGAACCAGCTCAGGCACAGGCATTGGCCAAGGCGGCGTGGCAGCAGTGAGGTTCAAGGCTGGCTGGCGGCAGGGGTGGGCACCGCCACCTGCGCACCCGCCGCGCACAAGGCGGCTGCCACGCGCTGGCCCAGGGCTTCGGCTTCGGCCAGTGTGTTGACACTGGCCTGTGCATTCGCGCGGATCAGGGGCACGGCACGCAGCTCCTCGCCCCAGGCGGCATCGATGTGCAGGGTCTGGTCCGATTCCCAGCGGGAGAACGCGGCCAGCGGCATGGAGCAACTGCCCCCCAGCGCCCGGCTGACGGCACGCTCAGCGGCCACGCTCAGCCAGGTGGGCCAGTGGGCCAGCGGAGCCAGTGCGGCCCGCACATCGTCGCGGTGGCTGCAGATTTCAATGCCCAGGGCACCCTGCCCGGCGGCGGGCAGCATGGCGGTGGGCTCGAAAATCTGGCGGATGCGTTCACCCAAGCCCAGGCGCTTGAGCCCGGCAGCGGCCAGCACGATGGCCTGGTACTGGCCTTCGTCGAGCTTGCGCAGCCGGGTGTCGAGGTTGCCGCGCAGCGGCTCGATGCGCACATCGCTGCGGCCCAGGGCGGCCAGCGCCTCGCGCAGCAGCACCAGGCGGCGCAGGCTGGACGTGCCCACCACGGCACCGGGCGGCAAGTCGGCAAGGCCCGCGCAATGGGGCGACACCCAGGCATCGCGCGGGTCTTCGCGGTCCATCACGCAGGCCAGCGCAAACCCGGCGGGCAGCTCCATCGGCACATCTTTGAGCGAATGCACGGCCAAGTCGGCCCGGCCTTCTTCCAGTGCGGTTTCCAGCTCCTTGACGAACAGGCCCTTGCCACCCACCTTGCTCAGGGTGCGATCCAGAATCTGGTCACCCCGGGTGGTCATGCCCAGCAGGGTGACGGTGTGCCCCAGACTTTCGAGCAGCGCCTTGACATGTTCGGCCTGCCACAGTGCCAGACGGCTCTCGCGGGTGGCTATGGTGAGATGGAGACCCGTGAGGTGGAGGCCCGCAGGGGCAGGAGAGGCAGCAGCGTGGGACATGGTGGACAGAAGATAGAAAGAACCGCGTTCGTAACCTTTTTGCAAAGGTTGGTGGCACGTTGGATGCTAGCATGCAAGTTGCTTAAAAAAGCAGCAAAAGCGAGTCCACAACTCCCTCAGACGATCACGCCAGCCAGTCGCCAGTCTGC
>CALMMY010000080.1 GCA_937868695.1 uncultured Comamonadaceae bacterium | reverse complement strand
CCAACGGCTGCGGCAAGTCCAACATCATGGATGCGGTGCGCTGGGTGCTGGGCGAAAGCAAGGCCAGCGAGCTGCGCGGCGAGTCCATGCAGGATGTGATCTTCAGTGGCACCACCACCCGCAAAGCCGCCAGCCGGGCCAGCGTGGAGCTGGTGTTCAACAACGATGACCACCGCGCCGGTGGCCAGTGGGGGCAGTTTGCCGAGGTGGCCGTCAAGCGCGTGCTGACCCGCGACGGCACCAGCAGCTACTTCATCAACAACCAGCTGGTGCGCCGCCGCGATGTGCAGGATGTGTTTCTGGGCACCGGCCTGGGGCCACGGGCCTACGCCATCATCGGCCAGGGCACCATCAGCCGCATCATCGAAAGCCGCCCCGAAGAACTGCGCCTGTTTCTGGAAGAAGCGGCGGGTGTGTCCAAGTACAAAGAGCGCCGCCGCGAAACGGCCAACCGCCTGAACGACACCCGCGACAACCTCACGCGGGTGGAAGACATCCTGCGCGAACTCAATGCCAACCTGGAGCGGCTGGACAAGCAGGCGGCGGTGGCCATGCAGTACAAAAACCTGCTTGCACGCTCCACCCTCAGGCAGCAGCAGCTCTGGTTTCTGAAGCGGTCTGAGGCCGAGGCCGAGCAGGCCCGCATCCGCATGGAGGGCTTGCGCCTGCTCACCGAGCTGGAAGGGCGCGTGGCCGATCTGCGCCGCACCGAGTCCGAGCTGGAAACCCTGCGCCAGAGCCACCATGCGGCCAACGAGGCCGTCACCCAGGCCCAGGGGGCGCTGTACGCCTCCACCGCCGAAGTGGGCAAGCTGGAGGCCGAAATCCGCTATGTGGTGGAAGGCCGCCGCCGGGTGGAGCTGCGGCTGGCGCAGCTGAAGGAGCAGGCATTCCAGTGGACGCACCGCGAGCAGCAGGCCCAGGACGAGCTGGAAGCCCTGAGCGGGCAGGGCATGGATGCCGAAGAGCAGGCCGAGATTCTGGCCGCCCAGATCGAAGACCAGGCCACCCAGCTGCCCACGCACGAAGACGCACACCGCCAGGCCCAGTCTCAGGCCAACGCCCAGCGCCAGACCGTGGTGGGCGTGCAGCAGGCCATTGGCGTGCTGGCCGCCGAGCAGCGCAGCCTGGATGAACAGAGCCGCCAGCTCAACCAGCGCAGCGACCGCCTGCGCACCGACCGCCAGGCACTGGGTGTGTACGATGCCTCGCGGCTGGAGGCCTTGCAGGCGCAGCTGGAAGCCGCCACCGAGGCCCAGGCCGAAGCGGCGGCCCGGCTGGAAGACTGGCAGGCCCAGACACCTGAGCTGGACGACCAGCGCCGCCAGCGCCAGCAGGCCATGAATGCCGAGGCCGCCACGCTGGCCCAGCTGTCGGCCAGGCTTGAAGCCCTGCGCACCCTGCAAGACAAACTTCAGACCAGCGGCAAGCTGCGCCCCTGGCTCACCCGTCAGGGTCTGGACGGGCTGGCCCCGCTGTGGAAGCGCCTGCACATCGAACCCGGCTGGGAAAACGCCCTGGAGGCCGCCCTGCGCGAGCGCATGGGTGCCCTGGAAGTGGGGCGGCTGGACACGCTGCGTGCCCTGGCCACCGATGCACCGCCCGCCCGGCTGGGTTTTTACAGCCTGCCGTCTGGCGAATCCACAACCACACCTTCCGTTCCGGCTGCCGTGGCCCATCCTGGCTCCCCACAGCCCGATGCCGCAGGCAGCCGCACCGCCACCGCCAGCGGGCTGCCTCGGCTGGCCGACTGGCTGACGCTGCCCGACAGCGGCCTGCGCACCCTGCTGGCCGACTGGCTCCAAGGCTGCCACACGGCATCCACGCTGGAAGAAGCCCTGGCCCAGCGCGAGCGTCTGCAACCCGGCCAGACCATTTACACCCCGGCAGGTCATGCCGTGTCGCGCCACAGCCTGGCCTTCTACGCCGCCGACTCCGAGCAGGCCGGCCTGCTGGCGCGGGCGCAGGAAATCGAGCACCTGGACAAGCAGGTGCGCGCCCACACCCTGATTGCGGACGAGGCCCGCAGCACCCTGGCCCGTGCCGAGGCCGAGTACGCCGAGGGCATGCGCCACCTGGCCGCCGCCCGCACCGAGGCCACCCAGGCCCAGGCCCGCCAGCACGAGCTGCAAGTGCAGGTGCTGCGGCTGGAGCAGCAGGCCGAGCAGACCCGCCAGCGCAGCGAGCAACTGGCCGCCGACCAGGCCGAAGTCCATGCTCAGTTGGAAGATCTGCAAGAGCGCCGCGTGACCGCCGAAGCCCGGTTTGAAGAGCTGGACATGCAGCTGGCCGATGCCCAGGAGCGCCACGCCCAGCTGGAAGACCGGGTGGGCGACACCGAGCGCCGCCTGGCCCAGGCCCGCGAACAGCTGCGCAGCCTGGAGCGCCAGGCCCAGGAGGCCACCTTCGCGCAGCGCAGCCTGCAAGCCCGCCAGGCCGAGCTGGCCCGCGCCCAGGACACCGCCCGCCAGCAACTGGCCAGCATCGCCCAGGAAGAGCAGCGGGCGCACGATGAAATGGCCCGCCTCAGCGATGCCTCTGCCCAGGGCGGCCTGCAAGAGGCGCTGGAGAACAAGGTCTTGCGCGAGCAGGCCCTGTCGGCCTGCCGTGCCGAGTACGACGACCTCAGCCAGCGCCTGCGCACCTCCGACGAGCAGCGCCAGCGCATCGAGCGCGAACTGGAGCCCATGCGCCTGCGCATCACCGACTACCAGCTCAAAGAGCAGGCCGCCCGCCTGGCCTTCGAGCAATACCACCAGCTGCTGGCCGAAGCCGGGCAGGATAGCCCCGAAGCCCTGGCCGCGCTGGCCGATGGCATTGCCGCCGAGCAGGTCAGGCTGCAAGGCCTGCAAAGCGAAATTGACCGCTTGCAGCGCGACATTGCCGCCCTGGGGCCGGTCAACCTGGCTGCGCTGGACGAGCTGGCCATCGCCACCGAGCGCAAAACCTTCCTCGATGCCCAGTCCGCCGACCTGAACGAGGCCATCAACACGCTGGAAGATGCCATCCGCAAGATAGACGGCGAAACCCGCGAGCTGCTGGGCAGCACCTTCGAGACGGTCAACATGCACTTCGGGCGCATGTTCCCCGAGCTGTTTGGCGGTGGCCAGGCCAAACTCATCATGACGGGCAGCGAAATTCTGGATGCCGGTGTGCAGGTGATGGCCCAGCCGCCCGGCAAAAAGAACCAGACCATCCACCTGCTGTCGGGTGGTGAAAAGGCGCTCACCGCCATTGCACTGGTGTTTGCCATCTTCCAGCTCAACCCCGCGCCGTTCTGCCTGCTGGACGAAGTGGATGCGCCGCTGGACGATGCCAACACCGAGCGGTATGCCAAACTGGTCAGCAGCATGAGCCAGGGCACCCAGTTCCTGTTCATCAGCCACAACAAAATCGCGATGGAAATGGCCGAGCAACTCATCGGGGTCACCATGCAGGAGCAAGGCGTTTCGCGCATCGTGGCCGTCGATATGGAAGCGGCTGTTGGCCTGGCCACAGCCAACTGAGCCAAAATGCGGTTTCCTCCCAACTGAAGCACGAAAAAATCAACATGAGCAATCTTCAAATGGGCCTGGCGATGCTGGGCGGCGTTGTTCTGGCGGCGGTCATTGCCTACAACGCCTGGCAGAGCCGCAAAAACGCCCCACGCAAGGCCGGCCCCAGCACGCTGCAACCGCTTTCTGTGCTGGGTGACCGCACCGAGCCCGAGTTCCAGGTGAGCAGTTCCGATGCGTTCAGGGCCGGAACCATCTGGGAAAACGAGCAGCGCAATCCCGCGCGCAAGCTCGGCCTGGATGTGCTGATTGATGTGGTCACGCTGCTGGTACTGGATGCACCTGTACCGGGCGAGCGCATCCTCGCCGCCATTCCTTCCACCCGCCGTGTGGGCAGCAAGCCCTTTGCCGTTGAAGCGAGTAATGCGGCCACAGGTGAGTGGGAAAATCCCGTTCAGGGGCAGACCTACAGCGCCGTACAGGCCGGTGTGCAACTGGCCAACCGGCACGGTGCCCTGAACGAAATCGAGTTTTCTGAATTTGTGGTCAAGGTGCAGGCCCTGGCCGATGCGCTGGGAGCCAGCGTGGATTTTCCGGTCATGCGCGACGAGGTGCAGCGTGCCCGTGAGCTGGATCAGTTTGCCAGCACGCACGATGCCCAGCTGGCCTTCACGCTGCGTGCCTTGCAGTCGGCATGGAGTCCGGGCTATATCCACCAGCAGGCCGCTGCGCTGGGTTTTGTGCCGGGCTCATTGCCAGGGCGCATGGTGCTGCCAGGCTCCACGCCCGGCAGCGCACCGCTGCTGAGCCTGATGTTCGACTCGTTGGCCGCGCTGGCCGAAGACCCCGAGCAAACCGCCCTGCGTGACATCAACCTGTTGCTCGATGTGGCCCATGTGCCCCAGGGTGAACAGCCCTACCAGCGGATGCGCATCGTGGCCGCATCGTTGGCACAGTCGATGGATGCCATCCTGACCGATGACCGGGGCCAGCGGCTGACCCCCGAGGCACTGGACAGCATCGGGGTGGATCTGGAAACGCTGTATGCCGATCTGGCCCAGCGCGATTTGCATGCTGGCAGTGCGCTGGCCCGCCGCCTGTTCAGCTGACATGCAGTCCGATCTTTTTGAGGAAAATCAGGCTCCGGCGCAAGAGGAAAAAGCGCAGGCAGCTATCGAAATAGATAGCCTGACCCGCCAGCTCAACCGGCATGCCCACCACTACTATGTGCTGGACGAACCGCTGGTTCCCGATGCCGAGTACGACCGCCTGTTCCAGCGGCTGCAAGCCCTGGAAGCAGCCCACCCCGAGCTGACCCGCCCCGATTCACCCACCCGCCGCGTGGGCGGCAAGGCACTGGATGCATTTGCCAGCGTCCGCCATGCTGTGCCCATGCTCAGCATCCGCACCGAAACCGACAACGAGGCCAGCGGCGCACAGGCCTTCGATGCCCGCATCCGCCGCGAGCTGGGTTTGACCGAGGCCGATGCGCCGGTGGAATACGTGGCTGAGCCCAAGTTTGACGGTTTGGCCATGAATTTGCGCTACGAGCACGGTGTGCTGGTGCAGGCCGCCACCCGGGGAGACGGCGAGGTGGGCGAGGACGTGACCCAGAACATCCGCACCATCGGCCAGATTCCGTTGCGCCTGCTGGATGCCGGTTTGCCCGTTCCGGCTGTGCTGGAGGTACGGGGCGAGGTGTATATGCGTCGCGACGACTTCGAGGCCCTGAACGAGCGCCAGCGCCAGAAAATCGCCGAGGGCATCAAGGGCGAAAAAACCTTTGTCAACCCGCGCAATGCCGCTGCCGGGGCTGTGCGCCAGCTCGACCCGGCCATCGCAGCCCAGCGCCCCCTGAGCTTTTTTGCCTACGGTGTGGGTGAGGTGTCGGCTCCTGAGGCTGGCGGGCAGCGGTGGCAGACCCACTGGGAGCTGTTGCAGGCGTTGAAAGGCTGGGGTTTTCCGGTCTCTGATCTGGCTTGCACTGCGCAGGGTGCGCCTGATTTGTTGAGCTTCCACCAGCGGCTGGGCGCCGCCCGCGACACATTGCCTTTCGACATTGACGGTGCGGTTTACAAGGTCAACCGGCTAGACTTGCAGCGCACTCTGGGGTTTGTGACTCGCGAGCCCCGCTGGGCGGTGGCGCACAAATACCCGGCACAGGAGCAGCTGACCACCGTGTTGGCCATCGAGGTGCAGGTGGGCCGCACCGGCAAACTCACGCCGGTGGCCAAGCTGGCCCCGGTGTTTGTGGGCGGCGTGACCGTGACCAATGCCACCCTGCACAACGAAGACGAGGCCCGCCGCAAGGATGTGCGCGTGGGCGACACCGTGATCGTGCGCCGGGCGGGCGATGTGATTCCCGAGGTGGTGGGCGTGGTGCCCCGGCCCGACGATGGCCTGGCTCCCGACGGCACACCCCTGCCTGAGCGTGGCCAGCCCTACACCGCACCCACCCACTGCCCCGTGTGCGGCAGCGTGGCCGAGCGCGAAGAGGGCGAGGTGGACACCCGCTGCACCGGCGGCCTGTTCTGTGGCGCACAGCGCAAGCAGGCCATCCTGCACTTTGCCCAGCGCCGGGCGGTGGAGATCGAGGGCTTGGGCGAGAAGCTGGTCGATCAGCTGGTCGATGGCCAGGTGATTCACACCCTGCCAGACTTGTACCGGCTGGGGCTGGTGGCCCTGGCCAGCCTGGAGCGCATGGCCGACAAATCGGCCCAGAACCTGCTGGCCGCGCTGGAGGCTTCCAAACAGACCACGCTGCCGCGTTTCCTGTTCGGGCTGGGCATCCGGCATGTGGGCGAGTCCACCGCCAAAGACCTGGCCAAGCACTTCGGTCGGCTGTCGGCCATCATGGGCGACACGCCCGAGCAGGCGGCCACGGTGGAGCAGCTGCTGGCCGTGCGCGATGTGGGGCCGGTGGTGGCGCACAGCATCCACACCTTTTTCCAGCAGCCGCACAACCGCGAGGTGGTGGAGCAACTGCGGGCCTGTGGCGTGACCTGGCCCGAAGGCGAGGGCAGTGCCGACAGCCAGGTTCCGCAGCTGCTGGCTGGCAAAACCGTGGTGCTGACGGGCACCTTGCCCACCCTCAGCCGCGATGCTGCCAAGGACATGCTGGAAGCCGCCGGAGCCAAGGTGTCGGGTTCGGTCAGCAAGAAAACCAGCTTTGTGGTGGCTGGCGCTGAAGCCGGCAGCAAGCTCGACAAGGCCCGCGAACTGGGTATTGAGGTGCTGGACGAAGCTGGCATGCTTGCACGCCTGAACAGCGGCTCAGCATCCGCCTGAACTGCTGTTCAGGCACGCGGATCGGGCATTCGGTTGCTCATTTGGTGAATTTGTAGTGGTCGCGGTTGAGCACGGCGGCCACTGCGGTCACTTCCTCTGGGAACATTTGCATGTTCAGCGTGGAGTTGCACTGCTCCACCATGCCGCGCAGCAAGC
>CALMMY010000079.1 GCA_937868695.1 uncultured Comamonadaceae bacterium | reverse complement strand
GCGAGGTGGTGCCACTGCCGTGGCCCATATGAGCATCGCCGACTAAAAACCACACCGGGATTGCGCCAAAATCCGGTCTATGAGTCGCCAACGCAAACGTCAAATACACCTGATGCGCCAGGGTTTCATCTATTCCCTCATGCTGGCCATGGCCATTCTGGTGCTGGGTGGGGTGGGCTTCTGGTGGCTGGACCCCAAAGTGCTGACCCTGAGCGACGGTCTGTGGCTGTCGTTCACCACTGCCGCCACCGTGGGCTATGGCGACCTGGTGCCCAGCACCCATGCCTCGCGGGCATTCTCTGTGGTGGTGGTGTTGCTGGGCCTGGCGGTGCTGTCGCTGGTGACGGCTTCGCTGGCCGCCATGTTTGTGGAGCGTGAGGTGCAGGAAGAAGACCGAGCCATCGAGCGCGACCTGATGCGCGAAATCCGCCACCTGCGCGAAGAGCTGACCCAGCTGCGGCAAGAGGTGCAGGCACTGCGGCCCAAAGACTGACGGTGACGGGCGCGGTGGGGGGCGCTGGCCTATCATCCCCGCATGACATCCCAGCACCCCGCCCAGAGCACCCCAGCCCCGCACGCCAGCCCCCGTTCTGCCCGCCAGCTCCGCAAGTCTGGCCAAGCTGCCAACCCTGGCAGCCCACGCAATCCAGTCGCCGCTCCCACCGACACGGTGGCCGAGCAATTGGGCCTGCACCCCGGCCAGTCGGTCGAGCTGCTCAAGGAGCTGCACATCCTCACCCGCGAGGGCAAACTCAATCAGGACAGTCGGCGCAAGCTGAAACAGGTCAACCACCTGCTGCAATTCATTGAGCCGCTGCTGCAACAGGTGCTGGATGCGCAGGGTGACGTGACGCTGGCTGACCACGGCGCGGGCAAGTCGTATCTGGGCTTCATGCTGTACGACCGGTTTTTCAGCCAGCGCAGCGTGGGCCATGTGTACGGCATCGAAACCCGCACCGAGCTGGTGGAGCGGTCGCGCCAGCTGGCGCAGCGCCTGGGCTTTGCGCGCATGGGTTTTCTGCCGCTGAGTGTGCAGGCCAGCATGACCAGCACCGAGCTGCCCGCCCGGATTGATGTGGTGACGGCCCTGCATGCCTGCGACACCGCCACAGACGATGCGATTGCCTTCGGGCTGGCCAAGCAGGCCCGCCACCTGGTGCTGGTGCCCTGCTGCCAGGCCGAGGTGGCGGGTGTGCTGCGCAAGCACAAGGCGCTCACGCTGTCCAAAACCCCTTTGAGCGAGCTGTGGCGGCACCCGCTGCACACGCGCGAGTTCGGCAGCCAGATCACCAACGTGCTGCGCTGCCTGCAACTGGAGGCCCACGGCTACAGCGTGACCGTGACCGAGCTGGTGGGCTGGGAGCATTCCATGAAAAACGAACTCATCCTCGCCACCAAGGTGGGCGCGGGCAAGCACAGCGCCCGCGAACGCCTGACCCAGGTGCTGCAAGAGCTGAACTTGCAGGAACTGACGCAACGCTTCGGCCTCTGACCTGCCCATGAGCCCCGAAACCTCCTTCCTGCTCCAGGCCATTGCCTGGCCCCTGGTGCTGCTGCTGGCCTGGCTGCTGGCCGATGCGCTGTATGTGCGCTGGCAGATTCCACGGGTCACCAGCTATGTGGCGGTGGGGGTGCTGGCCGGAGGGGTTCATTTGCCGGGGGTGACCAACGACATCACCGGCCTGCCGTTTGTGGCCACGGTGGCGCTGTCGCTGGTGCTGTTCGAGCTGGGCTACCGCATCAACCTGCGCTGGTTCCAGGCCAACCCGTGGGTGCTGGTGGCGGGGGTGGCCGAGTCGCTGCTGACGTTTGCGCTGGTGTTCTGGGCCACGGGCTGGCTGGATGACCTGCGCCTGCATGTGCGCCTGGCCATCGCCTCGCTGGCCATGGCCAGCTCCCCGGCGGGCATTCTGCGGGTGGTGCATGAGCTGCGCAGCGCGGGCCAGGTGACCGAGCGGGTGATGCACCTCACGGCCATCAACTGCCTGCTGTCGGTGTTTGCGCTCAAGGTGGTGATGGGCTCGCGCACGCTGCGGGTGTCGGGCGACTGGTCGCAGGCCGTGTTTGGCAGCGTGCATGTGCTGGCCACGTCGATTGCGGTGGGGGTGGTGCTGGGCTTTGTGGTGCCGCGCCTGCTCAAGGGGCGGCTGTCGGCGGCGGGTGACGGGGCCACGGTGGTGTTTGCACTGGCGGTGCTGCTGCTGTCCACGGCGGCCTATGGCCTGAAGCTGTCGCCGCTGCTGGCGGCCCTCACGTTTGGCATCGTGGCCCGCGAGCGCCGCGTCCACCTCACCCACAACCAGCGCAACTTCGGCACGGCGGGCGATTTGCTGGGTGTGTTTCTGTTTGTGTACGTGGCCTCGGTCATGGAGTGGGCCGATGTGGTCAGCGGGCTGGCGCTTGGCCTGGTGCTGGTGGTGGTGCGCACGGCGGCCAAGGTGGCGGTCAATGTGGGCACAGCCCGCATCAGCGGCATCACCCGGCGCAAGGGGCTGATGACCGGGCTGGCCCTCACCCCCATGTCGGCCTTTGTGGTGCTGCTGGTGGGCCAGAGCGGCCTGGCCGGGTTTGACCTGGCCGAGCAGACCCTGTCGGCCATGGCCGGCATGGTGCTGGTGCTGGAGCTGCTGGGGCCGGTGGTGACGCAGCGTGCCCTGATGGCCGCCCGCGAAACCCACGTCTCGCAGGAAACCTGAGCGAAAGAACCCGCACCATGCCCCTGGAAACCTTCAAAACCTCCGATTCCCTCACGATGGGGGTGGAGCTGGAGCTGCAACTCGTCAATGCCTACGACTTCGATCTCAGCAGCAGCGCCGATGACCTGCTGGAGCTGCTGGGGCGCAAGCCGTTTCCGGGTGTGGTCACGCCCGAGATGACGCAGAGCATGATTGAAATTGCCACCGGCATCCACACCGCGCACGGCCCCATGCTGGCGCAGCTGACCGCTATCCGCGACACGCTGGTGGATGCCTGCGACCGTCTCAACATCGACATTGCCGGTGGCGGCACCCACCCCTTTCAGCGCTGGTTCGAGCAGCGCATTTTTGCCCGCCCGCGCTTCAAGGAGCTGAGCGGCCTGTACGGCTACCTGGCCAAGCAGTTCACGGTGTTCGGCCAGCATGTCCACATCGGCTGCGCCAGTGCCGACGAGGCGCTGTTTTTGCTGCATTCACTCAACCGCTACGTGCCGCACTTCATTGCACTCAGCGCCTCGTCGCCGTATTTGCAGGGGGTGGACACGCTGTTCGACTCGTCCCGGCTGAACTCGGTGTTTGCGTTTCCGCTCAGTGGCCGTGCGCCGTTCACCCTGAGCTGGGACGACTTTGCCACCAACTACTTCACCAAGATGGAGTCCACCGGCGTGGTCAAGTCGATGAAAGACTTCTACTGGGACATTCGGCCCAAGCCTGAGTACGGCACCATTGAGCTGCGCGTGTGCGACACCCCGCTGACCGTGCAGCGTGCCGCCGCGCTGGCCTGCTACCTACAGGCACTGTGCCGCCACCTGCTGGAGCGCAACGAGCCGCCGCCCGAAGAAGACGACTACCTCGTCTACAACTACAACCGCTTCCAGGCCTGCCGCTTCGGCATGGACGGCATGATGGTCAACCCCAAAAGCCGCGAGCAGATCAGCATCCGCGAAGACGTGCTGGCCACGCTGCGCGTGCTCCAACCCCACATGCTGGAGCTGGACTCACTGCCCGCCATCGACGAGCTGGAAAAAGTGACCGGCCCCGAGGGCAACCACGCCACCTGGCTGCGGCGGTGCTTTGCCGAATTTGGCAGCGTGCAGGGTGTGGTGCGCTCTGCGGTGGATGCACTGCGGGATTGAGCTGGTCAGGGAATACCCGCGCTTTTTTGCCCGGCCCAGGGCATAGGATGGCGCTTCTGCAACTGGAGGACTGCCATGCTGAATCGACGCAATGTGTTGGGTGCCACCGTGGTGGTGGGTGTGATGAACCTGGGGGCTGCGGCGGCCTGGGCGCAGGCGGGGCGCAAGGCGGCCACGCCCGATGAGCTGAGGCACCTGATCGGGCGGGCCACGCGGCTGTCGGTGCTGTCAGACCGCATCACCCGCTGCCAGGCCCAGAAGTCCTTGCAGGTGTTGACCACCCGTGCCGACAAGGTGCTGGCCGATGCCACCGACGATGTGCGCCGGGGCCTGGCCGAGCTGGCCGCCGCCGGTCTGACGGATGCTTCCAAGGCCCTGGTGGCACCCGCCCTGAAGTCCTACGAGACGTTTCTGGGGCACTCGCAGCAACTGGATGTCAAAAACGCCAAGGCCCTGGGGGCGTTTGCCGAAGAGGCGGACGTGGTGGGCGACCACATGGATGCTCTGGTGGCCTCCCTGATCAAAGACCTGGGCCAGTCGGTGGCCAAGGTGCTGGCCAGCACCGCCGATTTGCAGCGGCTGACGCAGCACACGGCGGTTCACTTTCTGATGGCCCGTCTGGGCATCAACGAGGCCGAGCAGCTCAAGGAAGTGGCCGAGGGGCGCAAGGAATTCAATGAAAGGCTGCAAGTGTTGCAGGCCACTCCGCTCAAAAACCCGGCCATCGAAGCCCAGTTGCAACTGTTGGGGCCGCAGTGGCTGCTGATGGCCAATGCCCTGGGTCAGTCGGGCAACGATGCCAAAACCCTGGAAAACATCAGCACCACCAGCGAGCGCCTGCTGGAGGTGTCCACCTCGCTCTACACCCTGTACGAGTCGGCGCTGAAGGCCTGATTCACCAGAGCGAGTAACGGGCGCGGCTGCTGCGTGCGGATGCGGTGGGCGTGCTGTTTCTTGGCAGGCTCTTGTGGTGGCTAGCCGGTTTTTGCTTGGCACGCTGCCGTGGCTCGCCTGACGTGTTTGGTGGCGAGCCGCACCGTGCTGACGTGGCGTGCTGGGGAGGGTGGGGGCCTCATACTCCCTGCGCTCGCCAAATCGGCCCCCACCCTCCCCAGCCCACCCCGCCATCCCGGCACGGCCCGCTGCGCTGCGTGTGGGTGCGCGGGCAG
>CALMMY010000078.1 GCA_937868695.1 uncultured Comamonadaceae bacterium | reverse complement strand
CACGCACCGCCACCGCTGCACCGGTGCGTGGCCGCGCTGGACTACGCCTACCCCTGGAACCAGCTCATCCACCGCTTCAAGTTCAAAGGCGAAGTGGCCTGGGCGCAATGGCTGGCCGGGCTGATGTGGCAGGCACCGGGCACGGCCCCGCTGCTGGCGGCCACCGACTGGTGGCTGCCCATCCCGCTGAGCCTGCCCCGGCTGGGTGAGCGGGGTTACAACCAGTCGTGGGAGCTGGTCAAAGCACTGGCCCCGCTGCACGCTCCCACCAACCTGAAGCAGAAAGCCCGCCCCGACTGGCTGCTGAAGCTGGCTCACACCAGCGCCCAGCACGACCTGAACCGCGCCGCCCGCCTGCGCAACCTGGGCACCGCCTTCGCCATCGCCCCCCACGCCCTGCCCCACCTGGCCAACGCCCATGTGCTGCTGGTGGACGACATCATGACCACCGGAGCCACCCTGCACGCCGCCGCCCAGGCCCTGCGCCGTGGCGGGGCCGCCAGCGTCAGCGCCCTGGTGCTGGCCCGCACACCCGCGCCGGGGGAAGACGACAGCTGGTGAAACCGCACAGCCTGCACCGCTGGCAAGGCCACGCACAATAGCGCCCCCACTGCACCACCCTGCTCCCATGCTCAACATCGTTCTTGTCCACCCCGAAATTCCGCCCAACACCGGCAACGTCATCCGGCTGTGTGCCAACACGGGTTGCGCTTTGCACCTGATTGAGCCGCTGGGGTTTTCGATGGATGACAAGCAGATGCGCCGCGCGGGGCTGGACTACCACGAGTACGCCAACGTCAAGCGGCATGCCAGCTGGGCAGAGTTTCTGGCCAGCGAGCAACCCGACCCCGCCCGCCTGCTGGCCATGACCACGCGCGGCACCCGCTGGGTGCATCAGGTGGCGTTTGCAACCGGCGACTGGCTGGTGTTCGGCTCCGAAACCAGCGGCCTGCCCGCCGACATCCGCACCCAGCTGCCACCCGAGCAGTGGCTGCGCCTGCCCATGCGTTCAGGCCAGCGCAGCCTCAACCTGTCCAACGCCGTGGCCGTGACCACCTACGAAGCCTGGCGGCAACTGGGCTTTGACGGGGCCTGCTGACAGCAGCAGCCACCGCTGCGGCTGACACACCGCGCTCAGGAGTCAGGGATACAGGCGCACCACCGCTTCGGCCACGCACACGGGCTTGGGTTGCCCCTCACACTCCATGGTCACGCCCCACACCATCTGGCAGGCACCGCCATCGAGCCACTGGAAAGCCTGCAAGCTGAGTTGGGCACGCAGGCGGCTGTTGACCGGCACCGGCGCGGTGAAGCGCACCTTGTTCAGGCCCGCGTTCACGCCCATGCGCACCTGCTCGATGTGAACCGCCGTTTCCAGAAAACGGGGCAACAGCGACAGCGTCAGAAAGCCGTGGGCAATGGTGGTGCCGAACGGCCCCTGGGCCGCTCGCTGCGCATCGGTGTGTATCCACTGGTGGTCGCCCGTGGCCTGGGCAAACAGGTCGATCTGCGCCTGGGTCACGGTCAACCAGTCGCTGGTGGCCACAGACTGGCCCACCAGGGGCTCCAGCTCATTCAGGGTTTGAAAGGTTTTCATGGGCACGCATGGTGAGGCGGTGCCGGACAGAAAAGGGTCATGCAGGCGACAATCTGGCCCCTGCGGTCACGCCCGGCTTGCCCGCTGGCCGCCCCGACACATCATCTGCATCGCCCCACACAGCACGATCCGCCATGTTCAATCCATCCCAAGCCGATGTCCGGCGTTTTTTCTGTGACGTTTACCGCAAGCAGCGTACCGGCGAGGCCATGGAGGCCATTGAGGTGCTGACCGGCCAGTGGATCGACCTGCACCCCGAATTTCACGCTGCACTGTCCGATGTGGATGCCGCCCTGCGCCAAATGACCGAAACCCCGGCAGACGGCACCAAC
The DNA here is from genome assembly GCA_937868695.1 of uncultured Comamonadaceae bacterium. Taxonomy (GTDB): domain Bacteria; phylum Pseudomonadota; class Gammaproteobacteria; order Burkholderiales; family Burkholderiaceae_C; genus UBA2334. Next base: position 3,464 of record CALMMY010000078.1, on the reverse strand, counting down.
CCGTTTCTGCACCTGTCCATGCACCTGAGCGTGAGCGAGCAGTGCTCGATTGACCAGCCCGCCGGGGTCAGGCAGGCGGTGGAGCTGCTGGCAAGGCGGCTGGATTCATTGCACGATGCCCACCACGCCGCGATGGACAGCCTGGGCCGCATGGTGTGGGAGAGCCAGCGCTCGGGCCGCCCGCCCGATGGCCAGGCCTACATCGACGACCTGCGCCGCCGCGCCACGCAGGACTGACGCGTCAGGGACGCAGGTACACAAAGCCTTCCTTGGCCTGCAAACGGGCGGTTTCGGCCACGCCGGAAGGCACCACCTTGGCCTCCATCGCCACCTTGGATGCGTCGATTTTGCGCGACACCAGCGTGTTGTTGCACACCCTGAACTCCACGCCCTTGCCTGCCAGATCGGCCACCGCACCGGCAAACGGCTGCTCCATCTGGTTGACCGCCCCCTCCAGCAGAAAGTCGATGCCCAGGCCATGAGTCACCACCACAATTTTGGCGGTGGGGTCAGCAGCCAGGTGGTTGCGGATGTTGTTGATGGCGCGGGAAGCCTGCGGAATGCCCTCGCTCATGTGGTAGACCACTTTCACAGGTGCGTCCGTGGCGGCCACCACGGTCAGCGATGTGGAGAGCGCCAGCGCCAGCAGAGTGGCTTGAATGGGTTGGAGAATGCGCATGGAGAGCCCCTTTGGAAAATACGGGTGACGGTATGGGAAAGCCCGTTGATTGTGGCCAAAGCATCCCCGCGCCGCATGCAGACATTCCCTACACCCCCACAAGCCAGCGGGCCTGTACCGCCGCAGCCCGGTACCGCGTTCAGGCGGGCATGCGCAAGCGCCCCAGTGCCGCACTGGCCAGCTCCGCCATGCGCTCCAGGAAAGCGGTGCCCATGTCCGGACGAAACCGCTGTTCATCGGGTGAACCCAGCACCATCAGGCCAAAGGCCTTGGCCCCAGGTGATTCGCGCAAGGCAATCAGCGCCAGCGAGCGCACCTCCTGCGGATAGTCCAACCAAGCCTTCACCGACAAATCCCGATCGACCCCGCAATAAGGCTCCAGCAATGAATTGGCCAATGCGCGCACATCCGTGTTGCCCCCCTGGGCAAAAGGCATGTCCGCCCATTGCGGGCTGACATCCCACACGCGCACCACCACCTCGGGCACGCCAAAGCGCAAAGAAAGATCGCGCTCCATGATCGAAGGCAAATCGGAAGGCTGGGGAGCTGCCAGCAAAGACAGCGTCCAGGCGTGGAAGTTGTCCTGGATGGTCTGGTTGTTGTGGGCATTGCGCTTGAGTTCAAGCAACTGGGCTTCCAGACTGCGGATTCTGTCGCGCATCACCTCGGCCTGGCGCTCTTGCAGGCTGATGGCGCGGCCACCGTGCGGATTGCTGAACTGCACGGCATGCAGCACATCGGCATGGCGGGTAAAGAACTCCGGTGTTTGCAGCAGGTAGTCGGCCAAGTCGGCCTCGTTCAGGCCGAATGGGGTTTCTCCCGCCTGGTCGGCGGGCGAAGTGGGCAGGGTGGGATGTGTCATGTCAAAAGTCAGCCATTCGGGAAAAACAAAAAATCTGCCGCTGAATCAGCCGTTGATTCAGCCGTTGATTCAGCCATTCGGCATCAAGTTGGATCAGTGTTCTGGCAGCTCGATCTGGCCCCGGAACACCGTGGTGGCCGGGCCGGTCATCATCACCGGGGCTTGCAGCCCGGCGGGGCCGTGCATGTCCCAGGCGATGGTCAGGCGGCCACCGTGGGTGTCCACATCCACCGGGCCTTGCAGCAGGCCCAGCCGGATGCCCGCCACCACGGCGGCACAGGCCCCGGTGCCGCAGGCCAGGGTTTCGCCCGCGCCGCGCTCGAACACCCGCAGCCGGATGTGGCCGGGGCTGACCACCTGCATGAAGCCCGCATTCACGCGGTTGGGGAATGCAGGATGCCGCTCGACCAGCGGCCCCAGCATGGCCACGGGCGCGGTGTCCACATCGGGCACCACACACACAGCATGCGGGTTGCCCATGGACACAGCTGCAATCAATACAGTAGCTGCCTGTGAATTTTCACCAAGCGGAAGTTGCCATTTTTGCCAGGAATTTTCAGGCACGGCCACCAGCCCAGCGGGGTTGAACGGAATGCGGGCGGGCTCGAAGATCGGTGCGCCCATGTCCACCGTGACACGGCCATCGTCGTTCATGCGCAGCTCGATCACGCCGTGCCTGACCTGGACGCGCACCACCGACTGGTCGGTCAGCCCCTGCTCGCGCACAAACCGCACAAAGCAGCGTGCGCCGTTGCCGCAGTGCTCCACCTCGCCGCCATCGGCGTTGTGGATCACGTATTCGAAATCGGCCTGCGGGCCGGGCGAGGGGCGCACGGTCAGAATCTGGTCGGCACCCACACCGAAGTGCCTGTCGGCCAGAAAACGGTAGTCGCGCGTGGTCAGCCCCAGTGGGCCTCGGGTTTCATCCAGGACAACGAAATCGTTGCCCGCGCCTTGCATTTTGGTGAACGGTATGAGCATGGCAGCAAGTGTAGTGGCCGCCGTGCCGCTTGCCGCTACCATGCAGCATGGTCAGACCTTCCCAACTCCTCCATCCCCAGCGCCAGCCCGCCGCTACCCGCCCAGCCGCCACCGTGCTGCTGTTGCGCGATGTGCCCGGCGGCTTTGAAGTGCTGATGACGCGCCGCAGCGCCACCGCCAGCTTTGTACCCGGTGCCTATGTGTTCCCCGGCGGCGGCATCGACGCAGCCGATGCACAGGCCCACGCCCTGTCCACGCGCCGCCCCGGCCAGAGCGACCTGGCCCTGACCCAGTCCGTGGCCGCCATGCGCGAAAGCTTTGAAGAACTGGGCATTCTGCTGGCCCGCCACCCCGATGGCCGCTGGGCCAGCCAGCAGGATGTGGCCGCGCTCGACCGCAAAGCCAGCTTCAATGCCCAGGTTGCCGAACAGGGCCTGACCCTGGCCGGTGCCGACGTGCATCTGCTGGCCCACTGGATCACCGACCGCGACATCCCCCGGCGCTATGACGTGCCGTTTCTGGTGGCCCGCATGCCCGAGGGCCAGCAGCCCGAAGCCGACAACGCCGAGCAGTTCGAGCCCGTGTGGGTGCGCCCAGCCAGCGCACTGACCGAGCACGCGGCGGGCCGGTTTTTCATGATCTTCCCGACCATCCGCACGCTGGAGCGCATTCAGCACCACACCAGCGTGCAGAGCGTGCTGGATGCCTGCGCCGCCACCGAAGATGCCCTGTTTGCCAGCTGCCCGCGTGCCGGGCTGCGGGGTGGCCAGGAGTCGCGCCACATGGAGCACGAACCCGAATTCGGCGAGCTGGAGCTGGTCTGCCCCGACGGCCAGATGCTGCACCCGCTGGACTGGGACAGCCAGCGCCCGCTCAGCCTGCTGAAAAACGTGCAGCGCCTGACCGCCCCCAACCCCGGCGTGATGACCGGCCCCGGCACCA
>CALMMY010000077.1 GCA_937868695.1 uncultured Comamonadaceae bacterium | reverse complement strand
AGCGTTTGTCCATGTGGTTTCAGGCGCGGTCAGTGCGGCTAAGCGCGGTTCAGTGCAGTGCATCCATCTCGCGGGCGAGGCGCTCCATGCCTGGCTTGAGGTGGCTGTGGACACCGGGCTCCATCCCCAGCTCCACACCGTGCAGCGCCATGTCGGCCAGTGCGGGGGCCATCGCCCGCAAGCCATCGACCAGTGTCTGGCGGCTCAGTACCGCCTGCCCCGGCATGGGTTGGCTGGGCGGGTTGCACAGGGCATCGAGCACCCTGGGCCAGTCGGGCTGACCTGCATCGTTGTGCGCCCAGCGAATGCGGCGTGCAATGCCATCAGGATGCAGGTACATGGGCGCAAAGTCGTACAGCGGTGTGAGCGCGATGCGACCCTGGAAGTCGCGCTGCACTGCGGTGTTGCGGGCGTGGTTGTCCTTGTTGCCCAGCGCCAGGTTGGCCACGTCGCGGCGCAGGTATTCCAGCACTTCGGCAGGGCCGTCGGTGCAGCGGCGCATCAGCTGGCGGCACACCTCGTCGTGGCTGGGCACAGACTCGAAGCCGACATGGCCTGTGAGCGAAGCGATGCTCTCCTGCCCCAGGCGCTCCACCCTGCCCGGCTGGATGCGCCTGTCGAACCGGGGGATGAACAGGGCACGCCCGTGCAGGGTCAGCGGCGCATGCACGCGCAAGCCCAGCCGCTGTGCCAGCGCCATGTAGACCGCTTCGTGCCGCAGGATCTGGCCCAGCCGCTCGTCGCGCCCCCGCCCGAACTTGACAATGAAATGCTGCCGCGCCAGTTCGTCAGGCAGGCTGTGGTCGAGGTAGAGCAGGCCGTCATCGGCACGGGTGAGCAGCAGCTTGGGCCACTCACCCTGTATGCCCGAAGACCCCGCCAGAAACAGCCCGTGCGCAGCCAGGTATTCGGCAAACTCGTCGGCACGGGCTGACACCTCCTGATCGGTGAATCCATGTAGCGGCCCGTGCTGCTGTGCCAGCCAGTGCGCAGCCTCTTTGACACGCAGGTTGCCCACCGGATTGCCCGCGCCGCCCAGCAACAAGGGCCAGTCGGAGGGCTCCTCCGAAGTATCGGGCAATCCCAGGCGGCGCAGCAGCTCGCGCCGGCCAAAGCCCTGGGGCAGCATGTCGATCAGGAACACCGGCCAATGCGGCAGCTGCCTGGGCTCCAGCCCCACCGGAAACTGGCACGACAGGGCGTGCGCATCACGGGTGCCTGCATGCTCGACGGCCCAGGCCACGTCATAGCCGGTGTAGCTGGTGGCCCGCCAACCCTGGCGCACATCGCCAAACAGGCTGACGCTGGCCACGTCGTGCCAGGCTCCGTCAGCGTGCAGTTGGATGGTGCAGGAAGTGTTCACAGTGGCAGAAGTCTATACACATTGCACCCCACTGTCAGGCTTTTGTGGATAGAAAACTGCTCTACTCCGCCCATTGCCCAAAAAACAGGCACCCCCCGCCAAACCCAGGCGGGGCAAGGCTTTGGCGGGGTTGTTCCTGCCGGGCGCACAACTTATCCACAGCACTGTGTACAGCGGGTGGGGACAAGTGGACAACTTGGGCTTCAGACCACCAGCCCGAATTCCTGTTGCAGCAGGCGGGGGATGTCGGCTTCGGCCACGGTCTGGCTGTGGCTGACTTTGCGGATGACGTGGGTGAGGGTGTCGCCCAGCCAGATGGTGCGGCCGGTGTCGGTGTGGATGACCAGCAGCCGCTTCTGCACAAAGATGGCATCGGGGTGGGTGGAATTGAGGTGGTTGGCGGGGGCAAAGTCCACCCACTCCTGGGGCCAGAGGTCGAAGCCGTATTGGGGTGCCCAGGCACCGTCGCGCCAGGCACGCAGCACCCATTCGCCGGGCTGGGGCTGGGTGAGGGAGAAGAGGTCGTCGTCCTGCGGCACATCCACATCGGTGTCGGCCAGGCGCATGGGCGCGCGGATGCCGTAGCTGCCAAAGCCCAGGTCCACCAGCCACTCTTCGCCATCCACAATCACCAGCAGGGCCATGTGGGTGCGGGGGCGGCGCACGGGGTAGAACATGGGCCGCGCCGCCACCATGCGGTAGGGCAGGCCCAGGGCGGCCAGCGCCATGGCGAACAGGCCGTTGACTTCGTAGCAGTAGCCGCCCCGGCGGTGGTGGACGAGTTTGCGCACGATGTCTTCGGGCACCAGCGACACGCCACGGCCTGCCAGCACGTCGAGGTTCTCGAAGGGAATGCTGCGCAGCTGGCAGCGCATGAGGGTGCGCAGGGTGGGCAGGTCGGCCTGGGGCTGGCCTGTGAAGCCGATGCGCAGGAGGTAGTCGGAGAGGTTGAAGTTGCTGGCTTGCATGGGTGTGGGTGCGTGAAAATGTGCGGGGTCAGATCACGCCGGGAGGATATGCGATGCCACGCCGCGCCGGGGTGCGGGTGCCACCGGGGGCGCATGGCCCACCCTGGCCCACATCTGGACGGTCTGCCCCGGCCCGCTGGCCACCGACAGGGCGTGGATGCGGCGGTGCCACTCGGCCTGTTCGGGGTATTCCTGCAAAGCCTGTTGCAGCGGGTGCATGGACAGGCCGTGGGCCGTGGCAGCCAGCTGCGCCCGCATGTATGCACGCCCGGCCTGCACCTGCGTGCTGCGCTGGTTGTCGGGCGTGACCATGGCCAGGAACGTGGGTGTGGCGGCCATTTTGGCGTTGAAGTCTTTGATTTGCCCGGTAATGGCCGAATCGCCGGGCGCAGGGGCTTTGGTCCGGTCGAACAGGCCGACTGCGGTCAGTGCCCGCACCAGGGGTGCATTGATGGACAAGCCGTCGCGGTGCTGTGCGATTTCCTGCGGGCCCACCCGCAGCCAGCGGAAGGATTCCAGGATGGTGCGCGGGGTCTCCATCTCCACTTTCCAGGCGTTCATGGCGATGTCGCGGTGCTGCGCCAGCACGGCGGGCTGGTCGCTGCCTGTCCAGATCAGGCGCATCCCCTGCCCGCTGGCATGGGCCTGCACCGCCTGGCCGATGGCGGCCAGCGCATCCGGGGCCGGTGAACGCGCTTCGTAGGGGCTGCGGTTGGTACGGCGCAACAGAATCTGCCGGAACAGGGGATCGGGGTGGCTGCCCTGGTCGCGCTGCAAGCGGATGTGGGCGGTAGGCGCATCGGTGAGTTGTTCAGGCCCTGGGGTGCCCTGCGGAAACAGGGTGATGTCGGCAGCCAGGCCGATTTCGCGTGCCGCCAGATCGAGCGCCTCCAGAAACGTGCCCTGGCTCATCATCATCTGGCGCGAAAACGGGTCGGTCTCGGGCAACAGGCGCGAGCGGTCGCAGTACAGGGTGATGGCATCGGCCTCGCGCAGATCCACCAGCCAGCTTTGCAGGTTGTGCGAGTGCGGTGCCAGGATGGCGTGCGCCAGCAGCCAGTGGCGAGGGTCGGCTGTGGCGGCGGGTGCCGCACCCGGCCCCGCCCAGGCCGCCAGTGCCTCGGGCGGCAAATCGGCACTGCACCCAGCCAGCCCCAGGCCCGTGGCCGCAGCCACCGTGCCACCACCCAACACGCGAATGAACGCCCGTCTTTCCATGTTCAGCTCCTGAAATGATCTGGCGTTCATTGTGAAAGTGCCGCTCGCTATTCACAATAGAACAACTTGCAACCAAGCTATTCACTTTTGTTAACCCCAACCCCACTGCACCAGGAAACCCGCCCATGAAACCGCTGTTTGACTGGCACCTGCTGCCCACCCTGCTGGCCATTGCCGACCACGGCAGCCTGCTGGCAGCGGCCCGGCACCTGGGCCTGAGCCAGCCCACGGTGGGCCGTCAGCTGGCCGAGCTGGAGCGCCAGTGGGGTGCGGTGCTGTTTGAGCGCACGGCCCGTGGTTTGCAGGCCACGGCCAGTGCGCACCAGCTGCTGCCACATGCCCGGCGCATGGCCGAAGAAGCCGCCTCGCTGGAGCGGGCCTTGCAACAGTCGCACACCGAGGTGGCGGGCAGCGTGCGCATCAGCGCCAGCCAGCCGGTGGCCTGCATGCTGCTGCCGCCCGTGGTGGCGCAGTTGCAGGCCACGCTGCCCGACATCCAGATCGAACTGGTGGCCGACAACGCCGTGAGCAACCTGCTGGAGCGCGAAGCCGACATTGCCCTGCGCATGGTGCGGCCACAGCAGGAAAGCCTGGTGGCCAAGCGGATTGCCGACGTGCGCATGACCGCCTGCGCCAGCCAGGCCTACTTGCAGCGCCACGGCGTGCCGCTGACCCCGGCAGACCTCTCGCACCACAGGCTGGTGGGGCAGGACAGGGCCACCGACCTCATCCACGGCTTTGCGGCCATGGGCTGGCCGGTCGCGCCGCAACGGTTTGCGTTTCGCACCGACGATTTTGTGGCCTACAGCCAGGCGGTGGCCGCCGGGCTGGGGGTGGGCTTCATGGCCCGTTACCTGGTGGCCGCGCTGCCGGGCGTGCAACCCCTGCTGCCCGAACTGCCCATGCCCAGCCTGCCGGTGTGGCTGACGGTACACCGGGAAATCCGCACCAGCCCGCGCATCCGGGCGGTGTACGATTTTCTGGGCACGGCCGTGCCGCAGGCGCTGCAAGACAGCGAATCCGTTCTCCTCCACCGCACACCCACCCGCACACAACCATGACACACCCCCGCACCTGGATGCAAGGCTTCACCCGCCGCAGCTTCGACCTGCCCGATTCCACCGCCGTGGCCCGCGTGGGCGGCAACACCGCTGGCCCGGTGCTGGTGCTGCTGCACGGGTTTCCGCAAACGCATGTGATGTGGCACC
>CALMMY010000076.1 GCA_937868695.1 uncultured Comamonadaceae bacterium | reverse complement strand
CTGGCGGTTTCAAGTTCCAAGTGCAACGGGGCGGATGAGATTTGACCAATAAGCTTGGAAGTCAAACGCACCCTCGGGCAGGAAGAGTTCGCTGGGGGACTTCCAACCCAGGGACTTGCGTGGTTTGGCGTTCTGATGGAAGGCGATGGCATCGAGTTGTTCCTGGGTGTAGATGCCCAGATCGGAGCTCTTGGGCAGCACCCGACGCAACAAGCCATTGGTGTTTTCGTTGATCCCCCGTTCCCAAGGACTGTGGGGGTGGGCAAAGAAAACCTGAATGCCTGTGGCATCGCTCAGGGCTTGGTGCTGAGCCATTTCCTTGCCATTGTCATACGTCATCGACAAACGCATGGCCGCATCCAGGCGATTGAGGATCAGGCCAAAGCGCTCGGCGGTATGTTGTGCCGTGGCGTTGTCGAGTTGAACCAACACTGTGTACAGAGTCTTGCGCTCGACCAACGTGCCGATCTGGGACTGGTTTTTGGCTCCCTTGATCAGGTCACCTTCCCAGTGGCCTGGGAGCAGACGTTCGCTGACCTCAATTGGTCGCTCATCGATGCTGGTGGCACCAGGAATGAGGCCACGACGGTCGCTGCCCGCGCTGCGCCGACGGCGGGTTTTGTGGCCTCTTGGCAGCAAGGACAACAGCTGCGCTCGCAATTCTCCACGGGGCATGGCGTACAAGGCGGTGTAGATGGACTCGTGGCTGATGCGAACAGGGTCGGGCATACGCAGCAGTATGCCGCTGGCTTGCTCGGGCGACAGACCTGTGCGCAGTGCGTCGATGACACGATTCCAGACAGCGTTGCCGCAGACCATCTTGCGCTGGACACGCGCCTTGCTGCGCAGCACTTGGGCACGGCGTTGGGCACCCGCACAGCGGTAGCCACCGGCCACGCGCGGACGACCCCGAGTCGCAGGTGCCGAAGGGTCTGGCAGACAGCCGTTGTTGCGGGTGAACTCGCGGGTAATGCTTGACGGCGCACGGCAGAGCCTGCGGGCTATAGCCCGCAGGCTCTGCCCTTGCTCCAGCATGACTTGCATCACGGCTCGTTCCTCAAGTGTGATGTGGGTGTAGGTCTTTTGCATGCAACGGATTCTCCAAAAAGAAGGTGTTGCACTTGGAGTTTGAGCGTGGGCCTGCTTTGCACGTTGAGTGCGGTGGTGATGCGCAATACGGCATCGTTTGGCAGGGTATATTTTGTCGCTTTCAGTTCGCACTCCCAGACTACCAGCACCAGCCAACCCATGTTGTGCAGTGTTTTTTCGTTGGCACAGTCCCTGGCTGCGTTTGAGTTGAGTTTGTCGGCCCAAAATTCCTGATTGGTGCCCGGCCATCTGAATTGGCTGCATCCGTGCCTGTGCCAAAAGCATCCATGCACAAATACAACCGTTCTCGGTGAGGGGAATACAAGGTCTGGTTTGCCGGGAAGCCCGTACCCTCCGAGCCTGTACCTGAATCCCTCTGCGTGAAGGGCTTTTCGCAGGAACATTTCAGGTTTGGTGTCTTTGCTTTTGATGGCCGACATCATTCGGCTGCGGGTGGCCTTGTCAACGGTGTCTGCCATTGCGTCGAGATTCAGGCGGCAAGCCTGTCAGCAAATGTCATGGTTGCGGTGTTTTCTGTGATCAGGGGTTGCATTGCCCTTGCGATTGCCCCCATCACAGGAACCACAACAGAGTTGCCAAACTGCTTGTAGGCCCGCGTATCCGAGACTGGAATCCTGAATGTGTCTGGGAAGCCCATCAGTCTTGCGCATTCCCTGGGAGTGAGCCGCCTGGGGTTGCGGGCATCGCCTTGGCTCACGAGAATTTCCGACCCGTCTTTGTAGTACCGGGCTGAAAGGGTGCGGGTAACGCTGCCTTCATTCACAAGGCCGAAGCCAAAACCGTTGCCAGCCTCTTGGTGCTTCTTTTTGTAGTTTTGCAGATAGGCCCACAGCTTGTCAGACAGCGTGTATTTGTCCGGCACTTTGCGGCTGGCGTGGTCGTAGTATTCATTGCCATCGGACTCAATGAATGGTTCTCCTGTTGTGCCATGCAGTATGGAACCCAGCCTGTGTTGGCCCTTTTGGGGAAGGTCAACCATGTCCCAGTCAAAAATGACCGGATCCTTGAATCCGATGATGATGATCCGCTCGCGGTGCTGCGGCACAAAGTGGGCACCATCAATTACTTTGTGGAAAACCTGGTAGCCAAGCTCGTCCCGCAGGGTACGGAGAATGACATCAAAGGTGCGGCCCTTGTCATGCGATTGCAGGTTTTTCACGTTCTCCAGCATGAATGCCTTGGGCCGTTTGCGGGCAATGATCCGGGCAACATCGAAGAACAGTGTGCCCTGTGTTTCATCCGCAAATCCGTGTGCGCGGCCAAGCGCGTTTTTCTTGGACACCCCGGCAATCGAGAACGGCTGGCATGGAAACCCGCCCAGGAGCACATCGTGATCAGGGATGTCCTCTTCATGGATTCCGGTGATGTCCCCATTGATCGGGTGGATGCCGGGGAAATTTTCCGCGTATGTTTTCTGGGCATATCCGTCCCATTCGCTGGTGAATACGCACTCACCGCCGATTGCCTCAAACGCCAGCCTGATCCCGCCAATACCGGCAAACAGGTCAATGAACCTGAACCCCGCATTGTTGGGAGTGCTGCCGCCAAAATCCAGAAGGCGCTGCAACTCTGCGACCACATGGGCTGGAGGGGTGACTTCCCCATTTTTCCAGCGGCGCAGGGTTCGGTCAGAAACACCAAAGTGACCCGCAATATCCAGACTCGGCCTGCTTTTTTTTGCCGCATCAAGGTAGGCAATGACTGCACTGTGATCTTCTGTTGTAAGGCGCATGGGCATTTTATAAAAAGGGATTAATCGTGGACATTATGTCCGACAAATGTCCCTTTGTATAAAAACACAGTATCGAGTGCTTGCCAAACGCTGTTTACAGGGGGGTCTGTCCGTGTGGCCCGCGTCTGAAAACCACGATGCTTCACATATGGCCACCAGACATTAGCTCATTCCTTTGCGCACATGCGGTGGTCGTTCTGGACGCAATGCGCCAGACACTACGTGTCAATGCTCTGGTGTTGAAGTTGGCTTTCTTGATTTCAGTCAGGATGTGCGTTCCCAACTGCTGATGATCGGCAAGCCACCCCCGTGATTGGCGGCCTTTATCAGGATTACATGGAGTGACTGCGGGCTTTCGAAGCCTATCAAGATGTTGTCGCCTTCGCGTGCCTGTGCCATTACTGTGTTTGACTGGAAGTACAGCCTGTGCTCAGTGCGCGTTGGATGATCTTCCCTTGCGTCATACCAAGTTACGTTGGCCCAAGCTTCCGTACTTGTCCCCCGAATTGAGAACTTCGCCGTTTTTTGAAACTTCGCCAGACCGAACATGTCTTTTAACGCCTTTACGCCATTGAATTCATGCTGATTTGAGCGGTCTGGGCTTGCCTCAACAGCGGATAGCGTCTTGATGCATGCTGGATTGAGTCGAATTGGGCGGATTGACATCGAAGTCTCCAAGAGGGTTCAACGGGCGATGCGCAGGGATTTAAAACTTGTTGACAGATTATGGGGTTCACGCCGCCCGCATCAGTGCTTCGATCTCGTCGGCATGCACGGGTACATCGCGGGTGATGAGTTCGCAGCCGTCGGGGGTGACGATGGCATCGTCTTCGATGC
>CALMMY010000075.1 GCA_937868695.1 uncultured Comamonadaceae bacterium | reverse complement strand
TCGCCATCGGTGCGGGTGGGGAGATCGAAGGCATGCGGTGTGGAAGACATGCGCGCAGTCTATGTCAATCAAACGATTGATTTAATGCCGCCAACCAACATCCCCATGACCCGGTGGGGATTTCAGACATCCAGCCTCAAATATTCAAAAACAGCAGCAAAAAAAGTGAGCTGCTTGCGCTTTTTGATATTGTGGAAAAGCCATTTTTCCATCTATAAAAATGCGCAGAATCCTCAAAAACAGGCTCAGCACGCCTGCCAGCCTCACCTGGAGGGCTTGCCGGAAGGGTCTGAATGGTCAATTTCAGGTTTTTTTGCCATTTTCTGAAAATGAAAAAAGCATATTTCTTTTGATATAAAAGCGCAATGCGCTCCTGTTTTTTGCTACATTTTTTTGCACTGGTGTGCAGCCCGACCAGGCTGGATCAGGCTTCGCTGGCGGCTGTGGCTGACCCGGCATCGGTCAGCAGGTCGAACACGCGGTAGCGGTTGCGCCCGGCCTGTTTGGCCTGGTACATGGCCCGATCGGCCTGGCGCAGCAGCTGGTCGGCATCGGTGGCGGGCGGTTCATGGCCCTGCGGATAGAAGCGCACCCCAGCACTGGCGCTGACACGCAGCGTGTGGCCCTCTATGTCCACGGGCTGCGCCGCCGCCGCCAGCAGGCGATGCAGCACGGGCTCTGCGGTGGCGGGCTGGTCCAGGTCGGTCAGCAGGGCGACGAATTCATCGCCGCCCAGGCGGGCCAGCGTGTCCTGCGCCCGCAGCGCCAGCGACATGCGCCTGGCCAGGGCCATCAGCAGCCTGTCGCCCGTCTCATGGCCGTGCGTGTCGTTGACGGCCTTGAAACCATCCAGATCCAGATAGACCACGGCCATCCGCATGTGGCTGCGCAGTGTGCGTGCCATGGCCTGGGCCAGCCGGTCGGACAGCAGCGCCCGGTTGGGCAGGCGGGTCAGCAGATCGAAATAGGCCAGCTGCTCCAGCTGCTGCGCATGCATACGGTGGCTGGTGACATCTGAAAACAGGCCGACGTAGTGCAGCAACGTACCCTGCTCGTTGCGCACGGCGCTGATGGTGCTCAGGGCCGCATAGGTGGCCCCGCTGCGGTGGCGGTTCCAGATTTCGCCCTGCCAGTGGCCTGTTTGCAGCACCTGGGCCCACACGGCCCGGAAGAATTCGGCATCGTGGTGGCCCGCTCCCAGCATGCGGGCATTGCGGCCCAGAACTTCCTCTCGGCTGTAGCCGGTGATGCGGGTGAAGGCGGCATTCACATCCACGATGGCCCCGGTGACATCGGTGATGAGGATGGCCTCGTTGGCATGCTCGAACACGCTGGCCGACTGGCGCAGCTTGTCCTCAGCCTGCTTGCGCTCGGTGATGTCGCGGCTGATGCCGAAAATGCCCGCTACCTTGCCCGCGTCATCCAGCAGCGGCCATTTGTTGGTCATGACCCAGCCGGGTTCGCCGCGCTCGTTGCGGTAGGGGTTGATTTTCTGGATCAGGGGCCGGGCCTGCTCGAACACGGGCTGTTCTTCGGTGATGTAGCTTTGCGCCAGGTCGGGCGGAAACACCTCCGAATCGTGCTTGCCGACCATGTCTTTCCAGTGGCTGTGCCCGGTGAGGCGGGCCAGCGACTGGCTGCAGAACAGGAAGCGGCTGTCGGCATCCTTGAAGTAGATGAAATCGGTCGTCTGGACCAGAAAGGCCTCGACATGGCGGGTGAACTCGGCCAGCCGCTGCTGGCTGTCAGCCAACTGGGCACGCATGCGATCGCTGGCGGCCACCTGATCGGCCATGCGCCGGTGGTTGCGCCTGGCCGCCACCACCTGGCCGACGGTGATGAGCAGCGGCTGCAGCTCGGCGGCCATCTCAGCGCTGTAGCCGCCCTCACGCCCGCCCACACCGACCAGGGCCACCATCTCGCCCTGGAAGCGGATGGGGCAACCCATGAATGCGCCGGGTGGCAGACTGGCCACATGGCGGCGGCGCGGATCGGTGGACAGGTCGTTGCTGATGACGAGTTCCGCATGGCGGATGGCGTGGTCCGACAGGGGAAACAGGGCCCGCAGCTCGGCCCCCTTCACCACACTGGCGGAGTGCAACTCTGGCCAGGCATCCCCTGTGACGACACAGCGAACTGCATGCAAAGTCAGCAGAGGCTCGTCGCCGGGCAGGTGCAGCACCTCCGCCACAAAGCCCTGGGCACTGCCGGTCAGCAGCCGCAAGTCGGTCAGCAACCCGTCGAAAATGAGGCTGAAATCGGCATCGGGCACAAAGCCCGCCTGCACCCGGGTGATGGCATCCAGCAGCAGCGGACTTTGGTTGTGCGTGGTCATGGGCCGTTAAATTACTCCATTCAGCTGACAACACCAGTCTTTAACCGGCCATCCGTCACACGGCCATGTAGCGCCCAGGCCGGTGGTTGATGGCCAGCGTCAGGTTCAGCGCCACCG
>CALMMY010000074.1 GCA_937868695.1 uncultured Comamonadaceae bacterium | reverse complement strand
ATGACCCATGCCACCCCGCCAAGCCCCACCGTCAACCCGGCAGCCTTGCGCACCGATTTCCGCGCCCACAAACAGGCTCTGTGGCAAAGCCTGAGTGAAGATGGGGCCTCCACTCGCGGCGTGCGGGCAACCTTGCGCAAAACCTCGCATCTGGCAGATGACCTGCTGCGCAAGCTTTGGCAGGCTGTGGGCCTGGGGCCAGAGTTTGCGCTGGTGGCGGTGGGTGGATTTGGGCGGGGCGAGCTGTTTCCGCACTCCGATGTCGATGTGCTGGTGCTGCTGCCCGATGAGGCCTCCCCCGATACCGATGCCCCCCTGAAAGCACAGCTGGAACACTTGATTGGCCTGTGTTGGGACTGCGGGTTGGACATCGGCTCCAGTGTGCGCAAGGTAACCGAGTGCGTGGAAGAAGCCAGCCGCGATGTGACGGTACAAACCTCGCTGGTGGAATGCCGCCTGATTGCGGGCAGCCGCAGCCAGTTCAGCCGACTGGTTTCGGCCTTGGCCGAAGCCATGAATCCCAAGGCCTTTTTTGTGGCCAAAACCCTGGAAATGCGCCAGCGCCACCAGCGCCAGGAAAACACGCCCTATGCGCTGGAGCCCAACTGCAAAGAAGCGCCAGGCGGCTTGCGCGACCTGCACATCATCCTCTGGGTGGCCAAGGCCGCCGGGCTGGGCAAAAGCTGGGATGAACTGGGCCGCAAGGGCCTGGCCACACCTTTTGAGGTGCGCCAGCTCAAAGCCAACGAGGCGTTGCTGAGCCTGATTCGCATGCGCCTGCACCTGATTGCAGGTCGCCGCGAAGACCGGCTGGTGTTTGACCTGCAAACTGCGGTGGCCGAATCATTCGGCTACCAGAACGTCTTTCCAGAAGCGGCCAGCACCTCGTCTGCCCAGGGTGAACACGGCGGCCCAACCGGCCAACCACGCACCATCCGCCGCGCCAGTGAGGCGCTGATGAAGCGTTATTACTGGGCAGCCAAAGCGGTGGCCCAGCTCAACCAGATTCTGTTGCTCAACATCGAAGAACGCCTGAGCTGCGATGGCGGCTGGGTCAAAAACGACCTCAGCCCCATCAACGAGCGGTTCCATGAAAAGGGCGGCATGCTGGAGGTGGCCAGCGACCACCTGTACCACCTGTATCCCCACGCCATTCTGGAAACGTTCCTGCTCTACCAGACCACGGTCGGTATCAAAGGGCTGTCGGCCCGCACACTGCGGGCACTCTACAACGCACGCCCGCTGATGAATGCCAAGTTCCGGGCCGACCCGGTCAACAGGCAAACCTTTCTGAAAATTCTCCAGCAGCCAGAAGGCATCACCCACGCCATGCGGCTGATGAACGAAACCTCGGTGCTGGGCCGCTACCTGTGGGTGTTCCGGCGCATTGTGGGGCAGATGCAGCACGACCTGTTCCATGTCTATACGGTCGATCAGCACATCCTGATGGTGTTGCGCAATGTGCGCCGCTTCTTCATTCCGGAGCATTCGCACGAATATCCGTTCTGCTCGCAACTGGCGGCAGGCTGGGACAAGCCCTGGATTTTTTACATCGCCGCGCTGTTTCATGACATTGCCAAAGGCCGGGGTGGTGACCACTCCGAACTGGGCGCACTGGAGGTGCGGGCTTTTTGCCGTCAGCACCGCATTGATCGGGCGGATGCCGAAGTGATTGAGTTCATGGTGTCAGAACATCTGACCATGAGCCGAATTGCACAGAAAGAAGACCTGAGCGACCCCGAAGTGATCCAGGCATTCGCACGGCGCGTGGGCACCGAGCGCAAGCTGACGGCCCTGTACCTGCTGACCGTGGCCGACATTCGGGGCACCAGCCCCAAGGTCTGGAACAACTGGAAAGGCAAGCTGCTGGAAGACCTGTACCGCTACACCCTGCGCATGCTGGGTGGGCGCGCCCCCGACCCCTGCGCCGTGGTGGAGGCCAGAAAACGCGAAGCACTGGAGCAACTCGCACGCAATGCCCTGCCCCACGATGCACACAAAAAACTGTGGGACACGCTGGATGTGAGCTATTTCATGCGCCACCAGTCCGGTGAAATTGCCTGGCACACCCGCCAGATCACCCGTGAGCTGGTGCGCGATCCCGCATCCAGCATCATTGTGCGTGGCCGCACCTCCCCCACTGGCGAAGGCATGCAGGTACTGGTGTATGCCGCCGACCAGAGCGATCTGTTTGCCCGCATTTGCGGCTACTTCGATCATGCCGGTTTCAGCATTCTGGATGCCAAGGTTCACACCACCCGAACGGGCTATGCCTTGGACACCTTTCAGGTGGTGGCCCCCACACTTGCCGACAACTACCGCGACTTGCTGAGCCTGGTTGAAACCAGCCTGGGCCGCTGCCTGCAAGAACGGGCACCTTTGCAAGCCCCCAGCAGGGGACGCGCATCCAGGCGGGTGAAAAGTTTTCCGGTCACGCCCAGGGTGGAGCTGCGCCCCGACGAAAAGGCACAACGCTGGCTGCTCAGTGTGTCAGCCAGCGACCGGGCCGGTCTGCTGTACAGCATTGCACTGGTGCTGGCCAAACACGAAATCAACCTGCAACTGGCCAAAATCACCACCTTGGGCGAGCGGGTGGAAGACACCTTCCTGATCAACGGCGTGCAGTTGCAGCACAACAAGGCCCAGATTGCCATCGAGACCGAACTGCTGGAAGTGCTGGCCGCCAGCCAGTGAGGCGGCAAGCGTGGTCAGTCGTCGTCGGCTGCGGCATGCAGCAGTCCGGGGAACATCACATCAGTGAAGCCAAACTGTGTGAAATCGGTCATGCGCATGGGGTAAAGCTTGCCCCACAGGTGGTCGCACTCATGCTGCACCACCCGCGCATGAAAACCCTCCACCATGCGGTCAATCGCCTGGCCATGCTCATCCACCCCTTGGTAACGCAAAAATTGCCAGCGTGGAACACGCCCACGCAAACCCGGCAGAGACAGGCAGCCCTCCCAGTCGGTCTGCAAATCGTCACCCAATGGAGTCAGCACCGGATTGATCAGAACGGTGGGAGGCACCACCGGGGCCAGCGGGTAACGCGGATTGGGTTGACCGGAACCGAACACCACCACTTGCAGGTTGACACCTATTTGCGGTGCAGCCAGGCCCGCACCATTGGCGGCCTGCATCGTGTCGCGCAAATCCTGGATGAGGGCAGCCAAGGCCGGGCTGGGCACGTCGATTACGGGTTCGGCAACGCGCAACAGGCGGGGGTCACCCATGCGCAAAATCGGTTGAATGGGCATGATGGAAGGTGCTTGGGCTGGGGTCACACACAGGCGTGTGTACCGAAAATTGCGGGAATGTGCGGACTTGAGAAATGAGCCGGGCCAGTCTAGCATCCAGCCTGTCGATACCCTGCCCCACTCCCTATCACGCCCCTCCACAGACATCATCGAACATGCACGCCCCAATCAACTCCCACCACACCGCCCACACCCACCGCATTGGCTCTTCAGCAACACGCCGTTCTGCGGTGGCGATGGGTTGGCTGATGGCTGCTGCCTTCGGCACACTGGCGCACGCCAACGGCCCGGCCATTTTCAAAGATGCCGACCTGAAACTGGGCGAACAGCTGATTGCGCAGAACAAATGCACGCAGTGCCACGTTGGCAAAGTGGGGGGCGATGGCAGCGCCATCTACAAACCTGCGGGCCGTATCAACGAAGCAGGCTTGCTGCGCGGCATGGTGGAGCAGTGCAACTCCACGCTGAACATGCAAATGTT
>CALMMY010000073.1 GCA_937868695.1 uncultured Comamonadaceae bacterium | reverse complement strand
CCTGGCCGACATCATGAGCCGGGCCATTGCCCAGATTGGCAGCACAGCGCCCCTGTCAGAGGCCGCCCAGCGCATGACCGAGGCCAGCATCTCCAGCGTGGTGGTGACCGAGGCCGGCAAACCCGTGGGCATCCTCACCGAGCAAGACATGCTGCGCCTGTTCTCGGCAGGCACCAGCACCGCCACCCCGGTGGCCGAGGTGATGAGCGCCCCCGTGACCACCGCTCTCCCCACCGATGCATTCACGGGGGTGTGGATGCGCATGACCGCCCTGGGCCTGCGCCACCTGGTGGTGGTGGATGCCCAGGGTGTTGCCGTGGGGCTGGTGTCGGAGTCCGATTTCCGCAACCACATGGACGGCCCCATGCTGACCCGCATGGGTGGCCTGACCGACCTGATGGAGCGCGAGCTGCCCGAGCTACCCCCCGATGCCAGCCTACAAGACGCGCTGCACCTCATGCTGCGCCACCGCAGCACCTATGTGGTGATTACCCGCCAGCAGCGGGCACTGGGCATCCTGACCGAGCGCGACATTCCCCGCCTGATGGCCCACACCGCATCGGGCACAGACCTCAGCCGCCAGCCGCTGATCACATTGGCCCACACGCCGCTGCACACCGTCAGTGCCGACACCTGGATGGTGGAAGCCGCCGCCCAGATGCAGCGGCTCAAGGTGCGCCACTTGGCCGTGGTCAATGCCGAAGGGCTGCTGGTGGGCATGGTGCAGCTGCATCGCATCATGCTGCGCCTGGGCGAGCAACTGCAACACCAGCACACCGAGCTGGAAAAGGTGCGGCTGCAACAACGCACGGAAATGGCCGAGGGCAGGCTGGTCATGGCCGCACGCGCCGCCCGCATGGGGTTTTGGGATCTCGATCTCGCCACCGGCAACATGCACCTGAGCGGCCACACCACCGAACTGGTGGGCATGCCCCTGCCCGGTGGCCAAGGCTCGCTGGCCGAGTTCATGGGGCTGGTGGAGCCAGCCGACAGGGAAAAATTGCTGGGGGCCATGCGCCGGGTGCTCGACAGCGGTCAACCCGCCCAGGTGAATGTGGAATACCGCATCCGCCGCCCCGATGGCGCATTGCGCTGGTTCCACACCGTGGGGCGCACGGTGGAAACGCCCGACGGCACCGCCCCCAGCCGCGCCATGGGCGTGACCACCGACATCACCGAGCGCAAACAGCAGCGGGCCCAGCTGGAGCAGCTGTCGCGCACGCTGGCACGCTCACCCGTGGTGGCCATGATCTGGATACCCACCGGAGCCTGGCCTGTGGAGTACGTCAGCCCCAACGTGCGCCAGTGGGGCTATGAACCGGCCGACTTTGCCGACGGCAAGCTGGTCTATGAAAGCATCATCCACCCCGATGACCTGCCGCGCATCAACGCCGAAATAGCCAGCCACCTGGCGCAGGGCCGCGACCACTACGACCAGACCTACCGCATCCGCACCGCCAGCGGCCAGTGGCTGTGGATGGAAGACCGTACCTGGGTGGAACGCGATGCATCCGGCCAGCCGCACCGCTATCACGGCATGCTGTCCGACATCAGCGCCCGCCTGTGGCTGGAGCACATGGCCGATGCTGAGCGCCACATGCTGGAGCAGCTGGCCCAAGGCCAGCCCTTGCCCATCTTGCTGCACGCACTGGCCCAAGGCTATGAAGAGCTGATGCCTGGCATGCAGTGCTCGGTGCTGCTGCTGAATGAACAGAAGCAAACCCTGCACCTGGGTGCCGCACCCAGCCTGCCCGCTGCCTACAGCCAGGCCATTGAGGGCCTGCAAATTGGCCCCGACGTGGGCTCGTGCGGCACAGCCGCCTTCACCGGACAAACCGTGGTGGTCAGCAACATTGGCACCGACCCTCGGTGGGTCAACTTCCGCCCATTGGCTGCGGCCCACCAACTGAAAGCCTGCTGGTCGGTTCCCGTCAAGAGCAGCCGGGGCAAGGTGCTGGGCACCTTTGCCATGTACCCGGCACAGCCGGTGGCCCCGACACAGCGCGAACGCCAGTCCATTGAGCGCGGTGCCTATCTGGCCAGCCTGGCCATTGAACGCGACCAGACACAGCAAACCCTGCACAAGCTGTCGATGGCCGTGGAGCAAAGCCCCAACTCCATCGTCATCACCAACCTGAAGGCCGAGATTGAATACGCCAACCAGGCGTTTTTCACCATCACCGGCTACACGCCGGAAGAAGTGATGGGATGCAACCCCAGAATATTGCAATCGGGCAAAACGCCCGCCAGCACCTACGCCCACATGTGGGCGCAATTGCGAGCCGGACAGCCCTGGAAGGGCGAGTTCATCAACCACCGCAAGGACGGCAGCGACTACACCGAGTCGGTACGCATTTCGCCGGTGCAGCAACCCGATGGCCACGTCACCCACTACCTGGCCATCAAGGAAGACATCACCCGCCAGAAACAGGCTGAGCAGCAAATCTACAAGCTGGCCTATTTCGATGTGCTCACCGGCCTGCCCAACCGCCAGCTGCTGGCCGACCGCTTCCAGCAGGCGGTCAACCTGGTCAAGCGCCAGAAAATGCCGCTGGCGCTGATGTTCATCGACCTGGATCATTTCAAGAACATCAACGACACCCTGGGCCACAGCGCGGGTGACGATCTGCTGATTCAGGTGGCGCGGCGGCTGGAGTCGCTGGTGCGGGCGGGCGACACGCTCTCGCGCCAGGGAGGTGACGAATTCGTGCTGGTGCTGCCCGGCTGCGGCAGCGAGGAGGCGGC
The DNA here is from genome assembly GCA_937868695.1 of uncultured Comamonadaceae bacterium. Taxonomy (GTDB): domain Bacteria; phylum Pseudomonadota; class Gammaproteobacteria; order Burkholderiales; family Burkholderiaceae_C; genus UBA2334. The sequence continues at coordinate 2,127 of CALMMY010000073.1, read as the reverse complement.
AGCCGTGGCCAACAAACTGGTGCAGCAGCACAACCGCAGCATCACGCTGGGGGCGCAGGAGGTGGTGGTCACGCTGTCGATCGGCATTTCGGTGTTCCCGACCGACGGCAGCGATTTTGAAACCCTGTCCAAGAGCGCCGACATGGCCATGTACCAGGCCAAACTGGCGGGGCGCAACACCTGGCGGCAATTCAAGCCCGACATGCAGGCCCGCTCCAGCCGCACCCTGATGCTGGAAAACTCACTGCGCCAGGCCATGGACAAGGGACAGCTCGAACTGGTTTACCAGCCCCAGGTGTCGCTGGCCAACGGTGAGCTGCTGGGCCTGGAAGCCCTGCTGCGCTGGCGGCACCCCGATCTGGGCATGGTGTCGCCCACCGAGTTCATTCCGCTGGCAGAAACCAGCGGCCAGATTCTGCGCATGGGCGAGTGGGTGATGCACACCGCCGCCCGGCAGCTCAAAACCTGGCTGGATCAGGGCATGCCCCCCGTCACGATGGCGGTCAACCTGTCGGCCATCCAGTTCCGCGACCCCGGCCTGGTGGCCACCGTGGCCCGTGTTCTGCACGAAACCGGACTGCCCCCCACTTGCCTGGAGCTGGAACTGACCGAAAGCATTGCCATGAGCGACCCGCTGGGGGCTGTGGCCACCATAGACGAGTTGCATGCCATGCAGGTCACGATGTCGATTGACGATTTCGGCACCGGCTATTCGTCGCTCAGCTACCTCAAACGCTTCAAGGTCAGCAAGCTGAAGATCGACCAGAGTTTTGTGCGCGACATCACCACCGACCCCGAAGACAAAGCCATCGTCAGCGCCATCATCGGCCTGGCCAGCAACCTGGGGTTGCGCACCATTGCCGAAGGGGTGGAGACCCCCGGCCAGCTGGCCTGGCTGCGCCTGCAAGGCTGCGACGAGGCGCAGGGCTACTTTTTCAGCACACCGCTGACACCCCTGGAATTTCCCACCTGGATGGCACGCCACCAGCCAGGCTCAGCCCCGGCTCAGCCCACCGCCACCTGATTGCGGCCCTGGTGCTTGGCGCGGTAGAGCGCCGCATCGGCAGCCGCCAGCAGCCGCCCCCCCATGTCGGGCGCACAGGGCATGGCGGGCAGCACAGTGGCCAGGCCCACGCTCAGGGTCACGGTGTCAGCGGCATCGGAGGCCGCATGGGGCAAGGCCAGGTCGCGCACGGCCTGCACCACCGCCTGGGCAATGGGCAAGGCGTTTTCGGTGCTGGTGTTGGGCAGCAGGGCCACCAGTTCCTCGCCACCGTAGCGGGCCAGAAAATCGGTGCGCCGCTTGATGACTCCGCCCACTGCCCGCGCCACCGCTTGCAGGCAGGCATCGCCAGCCTGGTGGCCGTAGGTGTCGTTGTAGCGTTTGAAAAAATCCACATCCATCATCAGCGCCGACAGGGGCTGCTGCTGGCGGCGGGCACGCTCCACCTCTTCCAGCAGGCGCTCGTCAAAGTAGGCGCGGTTGTTGATGCGCAGCAAGCCATCGGTGCGCGAGAACGCCTGCAACTGCTCATTGGCCAGCTGCAATTCGTCGTTGGATCGCTCCAGCGCCTCGGTGCGCTCCTGCACACGGGCTTCAAGCTGGGCGTTGGCGGCCACCAGATCGGCGTTCTGGCGGGCCAGCACACCGTACAGGCTGTTGACCATGCGCAGCAGGCTGTGCACGCTGATGTCGTGCTGGTCCTCTTGCTGCTCAAACGCATCGGCGGGTGCGGCACCGGCAGCGATGGCCGCCATCTGGCGGGCCATCGACTGATCCACCCCCAGAATGTGCAAACTGAGCCAGGAGGTGAGAAAACCCATGATGGTCTCAGCCGGCAGCTTCAGGATGTGGCGGGCTGTCCACATGCTGTTGACCTGCTCCACAAACTGCGCATGCTCTTCGCAATGGGCCTTGATGTGGCGACTGTCCAGATTGGCCCGGCCCATCAGCCCCTCTTCGTCGGCAAAGTGGTATTGAGCGTAATCGGTCAGGTGCCGGAACAGGGTTTCCAGCTCTGCATCCGTTGTGCTCACCCCGCCGAACAGGGATTGGTTCAGCTCATTGAACAGCTCCACCAGCCCCCTGTGCAGCTCATCCACCGTGGGTAGCCCGGTCACAAAACT
>CALMMY010000072.1 GCA_937868695.1 uncultured Comamonadaceae bacterium | reverse complement strand
CCGACAATCTCTGCTCGCAGTGTGCGGAGGACGGCTCACCCCTTGAACGGGCGCGGAGCGAAGTCACGCCCCCCAAACCCGGACAGCCAGACAGCCCGACAGACAAATCGCTTACCAGGCAGTCATGTCCGACGCATCACCCCCGCCGTGGTCAAAATGAGAATTGCTGGCGGTGAAACAAGCCATTGGCATCTTGCGCAGCCACAACAGGCGCACGAATGCTATCAAAAAGCAGAGCAAAAAAAAGTGAGCTGCCTGCGCTTTTTAATATTGGGTTTTCTGCCAATGTAATCACATAAAAATGCCAGAAAAATCAAAAAAAGCCTGTACCAGCACCTCTGAAGCCCCTGAAAACGCTTCATTGCGGCATCGGCAAGGCATTTTTTGAATTTCAAGGATATTTTTTACACATATTTAAGGCAAATAAACAAATATCAAATTGCGTAAGCAGCTATTGTTTTTTGCTATATTTTTTCATAACACCGAAACCACCGACGCTGCCTGCATCTGTCGCCAGCGTTGCGGGCTGTGGCCCATGCGCCGCCGGAAAAAACGTGAGAAGTAGGCCGGGTCTTCAAAGCCCAGATCCAGCGCCAGCCGGGTGGCGGGCACGGCGGTGTGCAGCAGGCGGCGGCAGGCCTCGCGGGTCAGGCGCTCATGCACCACCTCAAGTGCGGGGTGGCCGGTTTCGGCCCGCGCCAGCCGGTTGAGCCGCTGGGTGGACAGGCCCAGGCGCGAGGCGTACTGCCCCAGCGTCCAGTGCGACTGAAAATGCGCCTCCACCAGCGCCAGAAAGCGGGCAAACTGCGCCCGGTGCCGCTGCGGCCCCTGCGCCACATCCACCCCGTCATGCGCCTGGGCGCGGGCCAGCCGCCACATCAGCGAGCGGGCCAGCCACTGCACCACCGGCGAATCGGTCTGGCCCGGCAGGCTGTACTCGGCGGCCAGCTCCGCAAACAGGGCATCCAGGCGCTCGGCGGTATCGGCCTGCCAGCCACCCGGCCCCTCTGATTCGGCCTCCCCCACGCCCACCGCCCCGCCCAGCGACAGCACGCCCGGCGTGGCAAACAGGCGCAGGAACGCCGCGCCCGCTTCCTCGAAATCGCCCGCCACCAGAAAGCGGGCACCCACGGTCAGCACATGGCCGTCGGTGTCGGGCGCAAACCGGAAGCCGTGCGCCACCCCCGGCGGCACCACGATGGCCACCGGCCCGCTGCGCTGGCCGCGCCAGTCGTCCAGCACCGCATCCACCTCGCCCCGGCGCACCCACAGCACCTGGTACAGCCCCCGGTGGACATGCGGCTCGATCTCCCACTGGTACAGGCGGCTGCGCGAACGCACTTCCTCGATGTGCAGCAGCTCCTGTCCCGGCACCACCGGCTCGCCGTACAGGCCAAACATCGGCAAGCCGGAGCGGGTGGCTGCGGGTGGTACGGCGGGTTCGGGTGTGACTGACATGGCGGCGCATTTTGATCTGAAAGTACAAAAAATGCACCCGGTTTATCCAGTGCATGCAGGGCCAGCGCCCTCTAAAGTACCCATCCACAACCACAGGAGACAAGCGCCATGCTCGCATTCGACCCCTATTCCCCGGCCATCGATGCCGACCCCTTTCCCTACTACCAGCGCCTGCGCGACGAGGCCCCGTGCTTCTGGAGCGCCGAGGCCCAGATGTGGGTGCTGTCGCGCTATGCCGACATCGTGTCTGCCGGGCAAGACTGGCAGACCTACTCCAGCGCCAGCGGCAACCTGATGACCGAGCTGCCGGGCCGCGCCGGGGCCACGCTGGGCAGCTCCGACCCACCCAAACACGACCGCCTGCGCGGCCTCATCCAGCACGCCTTCATGAAGCGCAACCTGCTGGCGCTGGAAGAACCCATCCGCGACGTGGCCCGCCAGGTGTTCGGTCAGCTGGCTGGCGTGGAGCGGTTCGACTTCAAAGAGGTGTCGTCGCAGTTCACCGTCAAGGTGCTGATGGCCGCGCTGGGCCTGCCCATGGGCGATGAAGCCCTGATGCCCGAGCACGAAGTGCGCGAGAACGCCGTGCTGATGGTGCAAAGCGATGCCCGCACCCGCGCCAAAGGCCCCGAGCACATCGCCGCCTACAACTGGATGCAGGACTACGCCGCCAAGGTGATTGCCATGCGCCGGGCCGAGCCGCGCAACGACCTGATCAGCAACTTTGCGCTGGCCGAAATCGACGGCGACCGCCTGGACGACCGCGAAGTGCTGCTGACCACCACCACCCTCATCATGGCCGGGGTGGAAAGCCTGGGCGGCTTCATGATGATGTTTGCCTACAACCTGGCCAGCTTTGGCTATGCCCGCGCCGCCGTGGTGGCCAACCCCGCGCTGCTGCCCGATGCCATCGAGGAAAGCCTGCGCTTCAACACCTCGGCCCAGCGCTTTCGCCGCCGCCTGATGAAAGACGTGACCCTGCACGGCCAGACCATGAAGGAAGGCGACTTTGTCTGCCTGGCCTACGGCAGCGGCAACCGCGACGAACGCCAGTACCCCAACCCCGACGTGTACGACATCACCCGCAAGCCACGCGGCCACCTGGGCTTTGGTGGCGGCGTGCATGCCTGCCTGGGCACCGCCATTGCCCGCCTGGCGGTGAAGATTGCCTTTGACGAATTCCACAAGGTGGTGCCCGTGTACCGCCGCGTGGCCGACCAGCTGCCCTGGATGCCCTCCAGCACCTTCCGCAGCCCGCTGGTGCTGGACCTGACCACCGCCCCGGCCACCTCCGCCGCTGCCACAGCAACCGCAACTGCCGCAGCCTGACACCCGCCTGCCCGCCCACCACCGACACGGAAACCCCCACCATGACACAGATCACCTACATTGAAGCCTCCGGCCAGTCCACCACCGTGGACTTGCCCGACGGCTGGAGCCTGATGCAAGGCGCTACCGCCAACGGCGTTGACGGCATCTTGGGCGAATGCGGCGGCTCCTGCGCCTGCGCCACCTGCCACTGCTACGTGGCCGAAGACTTTTTGGCCAAGGTTCTGCCCGCCGCCGAAGGCGAGCTGGCCATGCTGGAGCATGTGGCCGACGAACGCCGCCCCAACAGCCGCCTGGCCTGCCAGATCAA
>CALMMY010000071.1 GCA_937868695.1 uncultured Comamonadaceae bacterium | reverse complement strand
AACGTGCAGCGCCTGACCGCCCCCAACCCCGGCGTGATGACCGGCCCCGGCACCAACAGCTACCTGGTGGGCGACCCCACCACCGGCCACATCGCCATCGACCCCGGCCCGGACGACCCCGAGCACATCGAGCGCCTGTGGCGGGCAGCGGGCGGGCGCATCCAGGCCATCGTCTGCACCCACTCCCACCCCGACCACTCGCCCGGAGCCCGGCGGCTGCAGGCCCTGTGCGCCGGCAGCACCGCTGCGGGTGATGCGCCACCGCCCATTCTGGGCCTGAGCAGCGGCCCCACATCGCGCCGCGACAGCCAGTTCACCCCCGACCGGGAGCTGCAAAACAATGAGCTGCTTGTGCTTTCCCATCCAGCGCAAACGGCCAGAAAAGCATCAGAAAATGAAACCCAGAGCGTTCAGGCACTGACCCACACCCTGCAAGTCATCCACACCCCAGGCCATGCGTCCAACCACCTGTGCCTGGTGTTGCAGGAAGACGGCCTGCTGTTCAGCGGCGACCACATCCTCAACGGCAGCACCACCGTCATCGACCCGCCCGATGGCAACATGCACGACTACCTCACGTCGCTCGACACACTGAGCGCGGCGTGCGCCACGCACGGCATCCGCTTCATCCTGCCCGCCCACGGCTACGTGCTGGGCAACGCCCCACTGGCCATCGAGCAACTCAGGCAACACCGCCTGAAGCGCGAAGCCAAGGTGCTGGCCGCCATGCAGGCCCTGCCCCACGGCAGCCTGCACGACTGGGTGCGCCACGCCTATGCCGACGTGCCCGAACGCCTGTGGCCCGTGGCCGAACGCTCCCTGCTGGCCCATGTGCAGCGCATCCGAACCCTGGAACTGGCATGACCGAACCCACCCGCCCCCAAACGCCCGCCACGCCATCCGGACAGCCTGCCGCCCGCCGCATCCGTGGCGCACAGCCCCCCGCTGCCACCCCACCGGCCAGAGACTCCCGCCCCGCGCCACGCTCTGCACAACGCACCGCACCACAGCGCCCTGGCAAGCGCCCGGATGCGCGGTCCGATGGGCAGCGTGAATTCCGACACGATGCACGCCCTGACCAACGTCCCGATCTGAGAACCGCGCCACGCCACGACCCGCGCCCTGATTTGCGTACCGACACACGCCCCGACCTGAGAACGGCACCCCGCTCCGATGCACGCCCTGACCTGCGTCAGGCTCCAGCGGCACCACGCCCGCCCCGCCCCGAGCACGCAGCGCAGCACACACACGCGCAAACCGCACCACCCGCCAGGCGCACACGCCAGCGCCCGCCCACCATCCAGGTGGACTCGCCCACTGCCGTCCGGCTGGCCAAGCGGGTGATGGAAGAAGCCGCCTGTTCCCGTGCCCAGGCCGAGCAGCTGATTGAAGGTGGCCGTGTGCGCGTCAATGGCAAAGTGGTGCAAGACCCGCCAACACGTGTCGAGCCGCACGACCGGGTAGAAGTGCAAGGCACCGAAACCGCAGCCCGCCTGGCACCAGCCACCCTGCTGCTGCACAAACCCTCCGGGCTGACCACCCAGGCCATGCTGGCCCTGCTGACCGAAGCCAACCACCAGCCCAACGACCGCTCCGGCCTGCAACTGCTGAAAAAACACCTCAGCGGCCTGGTCTGCCTCACCCCGCTGGAGCCCGCCGCCAGCGGCCTGGTGGTGTGGAGCCAGCACCCCGGCATCAGCCGCAAATTGCAGGAAGATGCCAGCACCATCGAGCACGAAGCCCTGGCCACCGTGCGCGGCACCGTCAGCCCCGAGGCCCTGCGCATCCTCAACGCCTCGGCGGTGATCGATGGCCGCGCCATGCACAGCGCCCGCGCCAGCATCAACCAGGCCCAGCCCGACCACACCACCCTGCGCTTTGCCTTCAAGGGCTACTACCCCGGCCAGGTGGTGCAACTGTGCGAACACGCAGGTCTTGAACTCACCGCCCTGCGCCGCCTGCGCATCGGCAGACTGCCCCTGGCCAGCCTGCCCGAAGGCAAATGGCGCTTTCTGCTGGGGTACGAGCGGTTTTAAACGGTGGGGGTTTCCGCATCGGCGCAGAAAAAGTACAGCCCGTATTTCTGTCTGCGCACCCACACGCAGCGCAGCGAGCCGTGACGGGATGGCTCGCCACCACAAGAGCCAGCCGAGAAACGCACGGCTGCCTTGGAAAAAGAAGTTGTGAAGCGGACCGATACGCCGGATTTTGTGCATTCAGGTTGCCCTGAACGTGACCGTCATTCATCTGGGCCGGGGGTCACCCACCCGGCTCGGTGCTACCTACCCGCCAGCTCTGCGGAACCACATCAATGCTGGCCTATTTGGTATTGCTGCGCGCAGAGATTGCCCGTTTCACCCGGACTGAACCGGCTCGTCTCTGTTGCTCTGATCCTCACCTTAGGCCCCTTGCGGGGTTGTCGGTGGAGAGGTGTTACCTCCTGCGCTGTCCTGTGCAGTCCGGACGTTCCTCCAGTGCGGCCTTTCGGCCCGTGACACCTGCCTTGCGGCATCTGCCCCGCCCTTTCGGGATTGCACCAGCGACGGCCTGGCCCGCTTCACGCCGCTATTATCGCTGCCATCCCCGACCCCACCTTTTGCTTGATCACCACAAGCCCCACAAGGAAGCAGCGCCGCCATGATCCGCCTGACCGAACTCAAACTCCCCCTGTCCGCCCTGCCCGTGGTGGAACGCCTGGCTGTCGATGCCGAGCAGCCCACCCGCGCCGAGGCCCTGGACCCGGCCCGTATCCATCCGCTGCCCGCCCTGCGCAGCCTGGCCGCCCAGGCACTGGGCGTGGCTGAGGCCGCGCTGGCCGATGTGCATGTGTTCAAGCGCAGCTTCGATGCGCGCAAGGCCGATCTGCTGGCCGTGTTCATTGTGGACGTGAC
>CALMMY010000070.1 GCA_937868695.1 uncultured Comamonadaceae bacterium | reverse complement strand
GCACGCCACGTCAGCACGGCATGGCTCGCCACCACAAACGCCAGCCGAGAAACAGAACGCCACCACACACACCAGGCAAGAAACAACACGCCACGTCCGCCCGTCGCAGCACGCCACAACAAACGCCAGCAGAGAAGCCAACCGCGACAGCTCAACCCCACAGCAACTGCAATTGCCCATTGACCAGCCGGTAACCGCGCTGACCCATCGCGCGGGCTTCGGCTTCGTCGTGCGTCACCAGCACACAGCCCATGCCCGCCTCGGCAATGTGGCGGGCAAATTCGCCGCGCAGGTGCAGGCGCAGGTCGGTATCCAGTGCCGAAAACGGCTCGTCCAACAACAGCAGACGCGGGCCCGACATCAGGGCGCGGGCCAGAGCCACGCGCTGCTGCTCGCCGCCCGAAAGCTGCGTCACCCGCGACAGCGCACGATCGGCCAGGCCAAACCGCGCCAGCATGGCCACGGCCTGCTGGCGGGCGGCGGCCCTGGGCATGCGCTGCTCGATCAGGGCAAAGGCCACGTTGTCCTGCACGCTGAGGTGGGGAAACAGCGCAAAGTCCTGGAACATCAGCGCAAACCGGCGGCGCTCGGGCGGCCAGCGGGTGATGTCCTGCCCGTCCAGCCGTACCTGGCCCGCATCGGGGGTCTCCAGCCCGGCCAGCATCGCCAGGAGCGTGCTTTTGCCGCTGCCCGATGCGCCCAGCAGCGCCACGGTCTGGCCCGCGTCCACGCGCAGGCACAGATCGCGGGCCAGCCAGCGGGCGGCGGTGTGAGCGCTGGGGGTAGCCAGGTCATGGCCCACACCGGCAGGATGACCCGGCCCACCGGATGCAGCCGTCTCGCCGGTTGGAGCCGGTTCATCGGGCCCGGGCAGGTAGCGTTTGCACAGACCGGTCACTTCAAGCATGGGCATCTTTCTCGGGCTGTGTGCCCGCATCCAGCGCCAGGAACACGCCCAGCGCCAGCAGCATCAGCAGCAGCGACAGCGCATGGGCGGCGTGCAGGTTGGCCGCGCCGGGGCGGCCCAGGTGCTGGTAGATCAGTGTGGTGAGCGTGGTCCATTCGGGGCGCGACAGAAACAGGCTGACGGCAAACTCGCCGAGCGCGGTGGCGGCGGCAAACGCCATGCCCCGGCGCAGGGCCGGTGCCACCAGCGGCAGGGTGACGCGCACAAACACCCGCCAGGGGCTGGCCCCCAGCGTGCGGGCGGCCTGCGCCCACTGCGGCGGCAGGCCAGCCAGGGCATTGGCCACATGCTGGCCCACAAACGGGTAGGCCAGCAGCGTGTAGGCGGCCACCAGCAGCACCAGGCTGGCTGTCCACTCCGGGTACAGCAGCAGCAGCCCGAAGGCCACCGCCACCGGTGACACCACAAACGGCACAAAGGTGGAGGCCTGCACCAGCACCGCCACGCGCCGCGCACCCCGCCAGTGAAACACCGCCAGCCCCTGGCACAGACCCAAGGCGGTAGCGGCCAGCAGCGCCATCGCCGAAAAACGGGTGGTGTTCCAGAACGCATCCAGCGTTTCGGGGGCCGACCACACGGCCCACAGAGCGGGCAGGTCGGCCAGCGCCCACACCACCGTGGCCAGCAGCGGAGCCACGCTGACCACGCCCAGCATCAGCAGCGCAGCGGCCACGGCCAGGTGGGCGTGCCAGCCAGCCAGCGGGCGCAGCGGCACCCGGTCGGCCCGCCGGGGCTGGGCCAGGCGACGCGCCAGCAGGGCATGCACGCCCGCCACCACCGCCCCCAGCGCCAACGTCCACAGGGCCAGGGCGCTGGCATCGGCCAGGCGCAGTTCGTGAGCCACCAGGGTGTAAATCTCGACTTCCGCCGTGGCCCACTGCTGGCCGCCCAGCACCAGCGCCAGGCCCATGCCCGCAAAGCAGTACAGAAACACCAGGCACAGCGCACTGGCCACGGCCAGGCGGATGGCGGGCCACTCCACCCGCCAGAAGGCCCGCCAAGGCGTGGCCCCCAGCGTGCGGGCTGCTGCCAGGCGCGAGGCACTCACCTGCCCCAGGGCATCGGTGGCAGCACGCACCACCAGGCACAGGTTGAAAAACAGGTTGCCGATGATGAGCAGCCAGGGCGAATCTTCCAGCTCCAGCCCCAGCGGCTGGCTCCAGTGGCCACCCGGCCCCCACAGGGCCAGCACGCCCAGCGCGGCCACCAGCGTGGGCACCACGAACGGCAGCATCAGCAGGCGCAGCACCCAGAGCCGCCCGGCAAACCGGAACCGCGCCAGCACCCAGGCCACAGGCAGGCCCAGCAGCAGGGTGAGCGCGGTGCTGATGCCCGCCTGCGCCAGCGACCACAGCAGCCGGAACCGCAGGTGCGCGTCCTGCCACACGCCCCAGGCGGTGAGGGGTGCATCCTCCGGCCCCCAGGATTCTGGCGGTGCGTCAGCCCCTGGCCAGACTCCACCCACGGGCAGGGCCATGCCCTCCCACGCCAGCCGCAGCATCGGCCCCGCCACCATCAGCAGCAGGAACAGCAGCGGTGCCAGCAGCAGTGCGCGTGGCCTGACCACCGGGCGGGCCTTACTTCAGCACCACCTTGGTCCAGCGGGCGGTCCAGGCAGCGCTGTGCTGGGCCAGCTGGTCGGGGGTGGGGTTGTCGAAGGCGGTGGGCTCGGGGGCGTGGCGCATCACATCGGCCTTGGGTGTGCCGGGCGTGGCGGGCAGCATCCACATGGTGGTTTGCAGGGCCTGCTGCACCGCGCCGCTGCGCAGAAACTCGATGAACTGGCCAGCCGCTTCGGCCTGCTTGCCGCCCTTGACCAGGGCCACACCCTCTACCTGCTGGAACACGCCGCCCTTCAGGCTGAGGCTGACGGTGGGCGGCTCGGTGATTTTGTCTTTGCTGTAAAACACTTCGGCTGCCGGGCTGCTGGCATAGCTGACCACCAGGGGGCGCTTGCCGCCGTTGCGGCTGAAGTCGGTGTAGTAGGCCTCGGTCCAGCCCTTGGCCACTTTCACGCCGTTGGCACGCAGCTTGGCCCACCAGTCGAAGGCGGCCTCCTCGCCCAAGCCTGCGATGGTGGAAGCCAGAAACGCCAGGCCGGGGCTGGAAGTGGCGGGGTGCTGCACCACCAGCAGGTTTTTGTAGGCAGGCAAGGTCAGGTCTTGCAGCGTGGCGGGCAGGGCCAGGCCGCTTTTGGCAAACCAGGCCTTGTCGGCATTCAGGGTGACGTAGCCCACATCCACCGGCACCAGCCCGGCGGGCAAGCTGACCGTGGCTGGGGCCGAGGCTGCCGGGCCGCTGTAGGTTGCCAGCACACCAGCAGCCAGCGCCTTGGCGGCCAGCGCGTTGTCCAGGCCAAACACCACATCGGCAATCGGGTTGGCGCGGGTGAGGATGAGTTTGTTGAGCATTTCGCCCGCATCACCGGCCTTGACGATGCTCAGCTTGACCCCGGCAGACTTCTCGAAACCGCTGAGCAGCTCTTTGGGCACATCGAACGAGGCGTGGGTGAGCACGCGCAGCGTGGGCGTGGCGGCATGGCCCAGGCCGGGCAAACCCGCCAGCGTGGCCACGGCCAGCGTGGCGGCGGCCAGCGCAAAACCGCGACGGCCCGGCGCAGCGGTGGCCGCAGACGCAGCCCCGGAACAGCGCACAGACGTGCCGTCATCAGCAAGGCGCACAGACGTGCCGCGTGTGAGGGAGGAAATGTCGGTCGAGCGATTGGCAGGCAGCATGGTGGTTCCTCGTGGGTGGCACACCAGAGCACGGGGCCGAGGAACCGCAGCGGTGGCGGGTTTGCACTGGCGCTGGCCTTGTCGGCACTGCGCAGGCGGCCCGCAGGCCAGGTTCATCACGCTCCCTACGCTGGCATTGCCCAGATCAGGTGGTTGGGGACTTTCTCAGCCGACCCGCCCCATGCGCGCCGACACCCCCGGTGAAGCGGCGGATTTTAGCTTTCAGCGGCTGACCGGGCCTGTTGGCGGTGCGAAAACACCTCGTCAAAGCCAGCCCGCACCTGCCGGATGCACCGCAGACGCAGCGCGGCGGCGCACCCAGCAGGCGGAATCAGAAAATTGCATAGCAAAAAATGAGAGCTGCTTGCGCTTTCTAGCATTTGTTTTTGAACCTATTTAACGTTCAGAAAAAGGCCACAAAACCTGAAAAGCACTCCGCCAAAGCCAAAAACCAGCGCTGCCAAGGGGTACTGACGCTGTTTTTTGAGTTTTTTTGGCCATTTTCAGGCAAATAAAATGGAATATAAGCTTATATAAATTGCGTAAGCAGCTATTATTTTTTACTATGCTTTTTGAAAGATCGCAGAGAGCACGGCCCATGCTGACCCGTGCCTCGTGATCCGTTGCTGATGAACCGTTCTTCGTGATCGGTTCTGGCAGCCGGGTCACGACCGGCTGGACTCCAGCGGGCTCAGGACACGGCCCCGCCCTGCCAGCAGGTAGTCGCCATACCCGGCCAGGCCCGCTGCGGCCCGCGCCAGTGCCCAACCGGCCCGGCCCAGTGCGCTGGCGGCCTGTCGGGCTGACTGCAGGGCATCGGCGGCGGGTTGCACCACTTCGCGCTGAAACCGGGTGGGTACTGCGGCTCCGGCACCGGCACCTTCGTGCCAGTCGAACAGCGCGGGTTGCGCCGCATCGGCGGGCGTGGTGGGCCAGGCTTCCATCACCAGGCTGGCCCCGGCGGGCACGTCCAGCAGATCGCCAGCGGTCAGCACATGGTCGCCGGAGGCGGGCCACAGGCGTTCGGCATCCAGGGTCTGCGGCAACGCAGGCGTGGCCAGCGTCACCCAGACGCGCCCCCGGACGATGCGCAGCTGGCTGGGCGCGGTTGGCCCTAGGCTGATGGCGTGGCCTGCGGACAAGCGCCAGCAGGCCGGGCTCACAGCGGCAGCCGCCGTGGTTGCGGGCGTTGCCACGGGCCGCGATGGGATGGGTGCAGCGGCGCTGGCATGGGCAGGTGCATGGGCGCGGGCAGAGACATGGGCAGGGCAAGACATGGGCAATCCTCCGGGTTGGCTGAGTGTCATCAGCCATGTTTGAATGGCATGAATGATCCTTGCAAAATCCCATGAAATCCAATGAAATAACTGGCCTCCATTCATTCCGAAATCTCAACAATCAGCCGAAACACCACCTCACCCCTCACACCTCACGCCTCATCACCCCATGACCACTACACCGGCCTACCCCTTGCGCACACGGCCTTTGCCCGTGGGGCATCTGCGCACGTTTGATGCGGTGGCACGCCACCTGAACTTCCGAATCGCGGCGGACGAGCTGGCCCTGACCCAGAGCGCGGTCAGCCGCCAGATCCAGGCGCTGGAAGACGATGTGGGCACGGCTTTGTTTGTGCGCCACACGCGCTCGGTGGCGCTCACCAGCGCGGGTGTGGTGCTGGCGCGTTCGGTCACGGCGGTGCTGGAGCGGCTGGACACCTCGGTGCGCCAAATCCGGCAGAACCTGGGGCGCAAGAGTGTGTCCATCACCACCTGGGCATCGTTTGCATCGGTCTGGCTGATTCCACGGCTGGAGGCCTTTCAGCAGGCCAACCCAGACATCGACATCCGCATTGACGCAACCGATGCCCGCATCGACATGGCGCACACCGACATCGACCTGGCCTTGCGCTACGCCAAGCCCGATGCCGTTCCGGCCCACGCGGTGCGCCTGTTCGGCGAGCAGCTGACGGTGGTGGCCAGCCCCTGGCTGCTGCAAACCCAGCCGTTGCGGACCGTGTCTGACCTGGCGCAATGCACCTGGATCGAGGCGGGCGATGCCTACCGCACCCACCACCTGCAATGGCTGACCTGGCAGCGCTGGGTCGATACCCACGCGCCCAGGGCGGCAGATGAATCGCCACTGAGCCCCAAGCGCTGGCTGTATTTCAATTACGCGCACCAGATTCTGCAATCGGCCCTCACCGGCCAGGGGGTGGCGCTGGCCCGCATGCCGCTGGTGGCCGACAGCCTGCTCAATGGCGATCTGGTGGAGCCGCTGCCTGGCACGCGGCTGGACTCTCCCCTGGCCTACTGGCTGGTGCTGGGCGAGCAAGGCACCCGGCGGCCAGAGGTGGTGGCGTTCTGCGACTGGCTGCTGGCCCAGGCCGCCCAGACGAGGGCAGCCACCGGCGAGCAGCAAGCCTGACAGGGTGGCCCGACCCACCGGCCAAACAAGGCGGACTGAAGCAGCTGCCTGATGGAGCGGCCACGCGACGGCATGCGCGGCACCCTTTCAGGCGGTGCGGTAGGTCTCCAGGTGGATGCTGGTTTCTGTGCTGCTGATGCCCTTGA
>CALMMY010000069.1 GCA_937868695.1 uncultured Comamonadaceae bacterium | reverse complement strand
AAATACTGGATCACCGACCGCACTGGCAAGCCCGTGCAGCGCACCGTGCGCACTGTGCAGGCCCACAGCGGTGCTGCCGAGCTGGGGCCCTACCGCCACTACATGCAGAAAGAAATTTTCGAGCAACCCCGCGCCATTGCCGACACGCTGGCGGGCATTGAATCCATTGCTCCCGAGATGTTCGAGTCTGTCAACCTGCCGCCACCCGGCCAGGGGGCTCATGCCACGTTCAAGGCCATCGACTCGGTGCTGATCCTGGCTTGCGGCACCAGCTACTACAGCGGCTGCACGGCCAAATACTGGCTGGAAGACATTGCAGGCATCCCCACCCAGGTGGAGGTGGCCAGCGAATACCGTTACCGCACCAGCGTGCCCAACCCGAACCAGCTCATCGTCACCATCAGCCAGAGTGGCGAAACCGCCGACACCCTGGCCGCGTTGCGCCATGCCCAAAACCTGGGCATGACCCACACCCTGACCATTTGCAACGTGGCCACCAGCGCCATGGTGCGCGAATGCAAGCTGGCCTACGTGACCCGCGCCGGGGTGGAAATCGGTGTGGCCAGCACCAAGGCTTTCACCACCCAGCTGGCCGGGCTGTTTCTGCTGACGCTGGCGCTGGCCCAGGCCAAGGGGCGGCTGTCGTCTGCGCAGGAGGCCGCGCACCTCAAGGCCATGCGCCACTTGCCCGTGGCCCTGCAAGCCGTGCTGGCGCTGGAGCCGCAGATCATCGGCTGGGCCGAGCAGTTTGTGGCCAAAGAAAACGCGCTGTTTTTGGGGCGTGGCCTGCACTACCCCATTGCCCTGGAAGGTGCGCTGAAGCTGAAGGAAATCAGCTATATCCACGCCGAAGCCTACCCCGCAGGCGAGCTGAAACACGGCCCGTTGGCCCTGGTGACCAGCGCCATGCCGGTGGTGACTGTGGCACCCAACGATGCGCTGCTGGAAAAACTCAAAAGCAACATGCAGGAAGTGCGTGCCCGTGGCGGCGTGCTGTACGTGCTGGCCGATGCCGATACCCGCATTGAAAGTGGCGAGGGGCTCAACGTCATCCGCATGCCCGAACACTATGGCGCGCTCTCCCCCATCCTGCATGTGGTGCCCCTGCAACTGCTGGCCTACCACACCGCCTGCGCACGCGGCACCGATGTGGACAAACCCCGCAACCTGGCCAAGAGCGTGACGGTGGAGTGAGAGGCAGAGGGCTACCCACTCAAACCGCGTAGTCCAGCGGCAGGGCGGTGGTGTATTTGATTTCTTCCATCGCAAAGCTGGAGCTGACATCGAACAGGTCTGCCGTGCGGATCAGGCGCTTGTACACCGTGTCGTAGGTGGCAATGTCGGGCACCACCACCTTGAGCAGGTAGTCCACGTCGCCGCTCATGCGGAAAAACTCCACCACTTCCGGGATCTGCGTCACGGCGGCCTGGAACTGCTCGAACCAGGCCTGGCTGTGCCGGTTGGTCTTGACCGTGACGAACACCGTCACCCCCAGGTTGAGCCTGGCCGCATCGAGCAGTGCCACCTGGCGGCGGATGATGCCCTCGTCTTTCAGCCGCTGCACGCGCCGCCAGCACGGCGTGGGCGAAAGGTGGACGGCCTCGGCCAGCCTGGTCATGGGCATGTCCGCGTCCTGTTGCAGCAGGTGCAAGATCTGGCGGTCGGTAGCGTCGAGTGATTTCATGCCGTGATTGTGGTCTTTTGGGGAAATTTATTCCAATATTCGTCCGGTTCAGGGTCAATAAAGCAAGCCTTTTTCCCCGGATGGGGCCGATACTTTCTGCCAGTTCCACTCACTGCAAGACACCCCCATGAGCACCCTGACCCACCCGCAACCCAGAACCATCGGCCTGATCGGCGGCATGAGCTGGGAGTCCACCGCGCTGTACTACCAGATCATCAACCGCGAGGTGGCCCGCCGCCTGGGCGGGCTGCATTCGGCCAGCCTCCATCTCATCAGCCTGGACTTTGCCGACATCGCCGCCCGCCAGCGCCAGCAGGACTGGGACGGCATGGGCGACATCCTGGCCAGCGCCGCGCAGCGCCTGGAGGCCAGCGGGGCCGACTGTGTGCTGATCGGCACCAACACCATGCACCGCGTGGCCCCGCAGGTGCGCAGCGCCATCGGCGTGCCGCTGCTGCACATTGCCGATGTCACCGCCGATGCCATCCTGGCCCAGGGGCTGAACAAGGTGGGGCTGCTGGGCACCCGCTTCACGATGGAGCAGCCGTTCTATGTGGACTGCCTGAAGGCACGCGGCATCGAGGTTGTGGTGCCCGACGAGGCGGGCCGCGCCGAGGTACACCGCATCATTTTTGAAGAGCTGTGCCAGGGCCGCGTCCGCCCCGAATCGCGTGTGGCGCTGCAAGCCATCTGTGCCGGGCTGGCCGGGCAGGGCGCACAGGGCGTGGTGCTGGGCTGCACCGAGCTGCCCATGATCCTGGGTGCGGCAGACGTGGCACTGCCGCTGTTCGATACCACCACGCTGCACGCGCTGGCGGCGGTGGCGTTTGCGCTGGCTCCGGCCTGAGAGTCTGGGCCGCTGTTGTTGGCACAATGGCCGCGAAGGGAGCACACACATGCGTCACATGTTCCGGCGGGGCGGCCTGGCCCTGATTC
>CALMMY010000068.1 GCA_937868695.1 uncultured Comamonadaceae bacterium | reverse complement strand
CACACCACCGAAGACGGCCCCACCCGGCGCACCGCCCTCAAGGCCGCTGTGGGCGTGGGCTATGCCGCTGCCGTGTCGCCCATCATGGCGCAGACGGCCATCAAAACCCCTGCCGATGGTCTGACCGCCGGTGACGTGACGATTGACGTGAATGGCTTCAAGATGCCCGCCTACCGGGCCGCTCCGGCAGGTAAAACCAACCTGCCTGTGGTGCTGATCCTGTCCGAGATTTTCGGTGTGCATGAATACATTGCCGACACCGCCCGCCGCTTTGCCAAAGCGGGCTACCTGGCCATTGCCCCCGAGCTGTTTGTGCGCCAGGGCGATGCCCAGAGCTACGGCGAAATGGCCAAGCTGATCGCCGAAGTGATTTCCAAGGTGCCCGATGCGCAGGTAATGGCCGATCTGGATGCCACGGTGGCCTGGGCCGGTGCCCATGGCGGTAACCTGAACAAGGTGGGCGTGACCGGCTTTTGCTGGGGGGGGCGGCAAACCTGGCTGTATGCCGCGCACAGCAAGCACATCAAGGCCGGTGTGGCCTGGTATGGCCGTCTGGTGGGCAACGCCACACCGCTGACCCCCGTGCATCCGGTGGATGTGGTGGCCAAACTCAACGGCCCGGTGCTGGGCCTGTACGGCGGGGCCGATACCGGCATTCCGGTCAGCACCGTGGCCCAGATGCAGACCGCGCTGGCCACCGGCTCCAAGGCGGCCCAGGCTTCCACCTTTGTGCTGTACCCCGACGCGCCGCACGCCTTCCACGCCGACTACCGCCCCAGCTACCGCAAACCCGCCGCCGACGACGGCTGGCAACGCGCTCTGGCCTGGTTCAAGGCCCACGGCGTGGCCTGAACGGTTCGGCCACGCGCCCAGCCCTGGCGGGTCAACCCTTCTCGACCGGCAGGCCTGGGGTGCGGCTCCATTCGCTCCAGCTGCCGGCGTAAAGGGCCTGGCGGCCCAGCCCGGCCAGCTCCATCGCCAGCAGGTTGGGCACCGCGCTCACGCCGCTGCCACACTGGTGAACCACGCTGGCGGGATTGCGACCGGCCAGCAGGGCGCTGAATTCGGCCTGCAACTGGGCGGCGGGCTTGAAGCGGCCATCGGGGCCGAGGTTGTCGGAGAAGGGGCGGTTGAGTGCGCCAGGAATGTGCCCGGCAATGGGGTCAAGCGGTTCCACCTCACCCCGGTAGCGGGGGGCACCCCGTGCATCCAGCACAGTCTGACTGGCCTGGCCCAGACCGGCCAGCACGGTGGCGGTGTCGGTCAGCGTGGCCAGGGGTTCGCCCAGCTCGAAGCGCGCTGGTTCGGCGGCTGGGCTGTTGCCCGATTCGACCGCACCCTGGGCTGCCTGCCAGGCGGCCAGGCCGCCATCCAGCACGGCCACGGCTTCGTGGCCGCACCATTTCAGCATCCACCACAGGCGGCCACAGTAGTTCATGCCGTTGCGGTCGTACACCACCACCTGGGTACCGTTGCCCACACCCTGGCTGCCCAGCCAGGCGGCAAAGGTGCTGCGCGAGGGCAGGGGGTGGCGGCCTGCGGAGGCGGGCCAGTCGTCTGCCGCTGCGGTGTGCGGGTGGTGCGACAGGTGGTGGTCCAGGTGGGCGTGGCGGGCACCGGCCACATGGCACTGCGCAAACTGCTGCGCACCGGCAGCCGGGTTCATCAGGTCGAAGGTGCAGTCGAACACCGCCAGCGGGATGGCGCTGGCCTGAAGCTGCTGAAGCTGCTGAAGCTGTTCGGGGGTGATGAGGGTGGTGAACATGGTGTGTGGTGGCCTGGGGGAGGTCGGTCAATGAAAAGAGCGCAGCAACTGGGCTGCCATTGCGTGTGGGGTCAGTGTTCTTCTGGCGGTGGTTTGGCAATGGTTTTGGCGCGCAGCATGGTGGCGGTGATGCCACTGGCAATGATGAGGGCCATGCCCAGCCAGCCCACCAGTGGCAGCTGGTCATCAAAAATAACGATGCTGTAAATGCCCGCAAACACAATGCCCATGTATTGCAGGTTGGCCACCACCAGGGTGGCTCCGCTGGCGTAGGCGCGTGTCATGCACAGCTGGCCCAGCACGGCCAGCAGGCCAATGGGCAGCAGCCACCAGGCGTGCGGCCCCCAGGGGCTGAGGCCGCTCCAGAACATGCCGATGGCCCCGACCAACGTGGCACCGAAGGAAAAGTAAAACACGGTGCGGGTTTCGGGCTCCCCAGCCCGTGACAGTGCCGACACCTGTAGGTAGGCCAGCGCGGACACCACACCCGACAGCAGCCCGAGCAGCCCTCCCATCAGCTGGTCAGCCTGCATGGTGGGCCGCAGCATCATGGCCACACCGGCAAACCCGGCCAGCACCGACAGCAGCAGCGGCCCCTGGTTGTGAAGTGCCTCACCCTGGCGCTGTGTGAGCAGGGCCCCGCCGACCAGGAATGCGGCAATCCAGACACTGCTCATGTAGTTGAGCGTCATGGCGGTGGCCAGGGGCAGGGCAGCGATGGCGAAGAACCAGGTGGTCAGGGCGGTGGTGCCGACGATGCTGCGCCACAGGTGCATGGCGGGCACGGGTGTGGCCAGGCTCACGCCGCGCACGCGCATGACCACGGTCATGAAGGCCAGCCCGATCAGCCCCCGGTAGAACACCACCTCGAAGCTGGTGAAGTAGGCGGAGGCGAACTTGATGCAGACCCCCATGGTGGCAAACAGCAGTGCGGCGAGCAGCATCCAGAGGGCTTGCATAAAAGGGTGGCTTGACGCTTTGATGGGTTGAAAAGTTTGCTGTCAGAAAAAAAGGCCCTTGCGGGCCTTGGTTGCGATGCGCAGGCAGGTGTCAGGCTGCCGGGTTGCCCATGCGCTGACGATACCACTCGTGGAAGTGCTGCATACCGTCTTCCATCGGGCTTTGGTAGGGGCCGACTTCGTTGTCGCCACGGGCCAGCAGGGCTTTGCGGCCTGCGTCCATGCGCTCGCCGATTTCGTCGTCTTCGATACAGGTTTCCATGTAGGCCGCACGCTGGGCCTCCACGAATCCGCGCTCGAAGGCGGCGATGTCTTCGGGGTAGTAGAACTCGACCATGTTCATGGTCTGGTTCACGCTGACGGGGTACAGGGTGGACACGGTCAGCACATGCGGATACCACTCCACCATGATGTGGGGGTAGTAGGTCAGCCAGATGGCTCCGTGGTCGGGGGTCTTGCCCTCGCGGTAGGCCATGAGCTGCTGGTGCCATTGCTGGTACACGGGGCTGCCCGCCTTGCCCATGAGGTTCTGCACACCCACGGTCTGCACCGAGAACTCGGGCTTGAATTCCCAGGTCAGGTCGTTGCAGGTGACGAAGTTGCCCAGGCCGGGGTGGAAGGGCACAACGTGGTAGTCCTCCAGGTACACCTCGATGAAGGTTTTCCAGTTGTAGTTGCAGGTGTGCATCTCCACATGGTCGAGCACCATGCCGTCGAAGTTGAGGGCGGCGCGTGGGCCCATGCCTGCCAGGTCGGCCTCGATGTCGCGGCCGTTGTCTTCGAACAGCATGCCGTTCCACTCGCGCAGCGGGTAGCGTTGCAGGTTCAGGCAGGGGTCCTGGGCAAAGTGGGGTGCGCCGATCAGCTCACCCAGCTTGCCCATGCCGGAGCCGCCGCTGTAGGTCCAGCGGTGCAGCGGGCACACGATGTTGCCGCCCGCGCTGCCCGCTTGGGTGTGGCCCAGGTTGCCCCGGCCCTTGAGCATGACCGCCTGGCGGTGACGGCAGATGTTGGACACCAGCTCCACACCCCGCTCGGTGCGGATGAGTGCGCGGCCCTCGCCCTCCTGGGGAAGGGCGTAGTAATCGCCTACGTTGGGAACGGCGTTGGTGTGCCCCACATAGCGGGGCCCGCGCTGAAAGATGGTCTCCAATTCGCGCCGGAACAGCGCCTCATCGAAATAACTGGAAACTGGTAGTTGGCTTGCGGCCTGCTGCAGTTGAAGACTTAAATCAGACATGGTGGTCCTGACCTAGAGACTCCCCCTATGAAGGGGCAGGGTAAGCGCGTCACGAAAATCTCGGATAGGCGCGGGAGGGTGAACGTGTTGGCCTTGGTGCAACCCCGACAGGGTGAAAAAGGGGCGCGTAGTGTACCCCCTTGCGCTGTGACTGGTCTTGTCACCACAGGTTGGGCGCGGTGCCCGCATGCACTTGGATGGTGTGTGGGATGGGGGTACGCCTAAAATCGCGCCCTTATCCATTGTCACATCCCATGCCCAAAGCCAGCATCCCCTCCACAGCAAGCCCTGAGCCAGCGTTGTCGCTCAGTTACGAAGCGGCGTTGTCCGAGCTTGAGCAGCTCATTGCCAGACTGGATGCGGGTCAGCTGCCCCTGGATCAGCTGTTGCAGCAATACCAGCGGGGTGCCCGCTTGCTGGGTCATTGCAAAGAGCAGCTCAAAGCGGTTGAAGACCAGATCAAGGTCATGGACAACGGTCAACTCACCACATGGACGACCAACTGATGTGGAATTTGCACGATTGGATGAACGGGCACCTGCAAGCTGTTGAACACGCTCTTTCTGATTGGGTGGCGGCTGAATCGCCAGCCAATCTGGGGGAGCCCATGCGTTACGCCGTGCTGCAAGGCGGCAAGCGCCTGCGCCCGCTGCTGGTGATGGCAGCCAGTGAGGCCAATGGCATGCCTTGCAGTGTGGCCGCCATGCGGGCAGCCTGTGCGGTGGAACTGATCCATGCGTACTCGCTGGTACACGACGACATGCCCTGCATGGACAACGACGTGCTGCGCCGGGGCAAGCCCACGGTGCATGTGCAGTTTGGCGAGGCGGGGGCCTTGCTGGCCGGAGATGCTTTGCAGGCGCTCGCATTTGAGCTGCTGGTGCCCGATGACGGCTCGGTGACCCCAGGTCTGTCTGCCTTGTTGTGCCGCCAGTTGGCCCGTGCTGCGGGTGTCAACGGCATGGCCGGAGGCCAGGCCATTGACTTGGCCAGCGTGGGGTTGCCTCTGACCTTGCCCCAACTGGAGCACATGCACAGCCTCAAAACAGGTGCCCTGCTTCAGAGTTGTGTGTTGATGGGGGCGGCCTGTGCCAACCTGCCCACCACTGCGGTGGCGCATCTGGCCGATTACGGTCGCCACCTGGGCCTGGCCTTTCAGGTGGTGGACGATGTGCTGGATGTGGTGGCCGATACCGAAACACTCGGCAAAACCGCTGGCAAAGATGCCCAGCAGAACAAACCCACTTTTGTCAGCCTGATGGGGCTGGAGCCCGCCCAAGCCTATGCCAACCAGTTGCTGGATCAGGCCCGGACCTCATTGGATCGAAGCGGTTTGCCCCAGGTGCAAGCGTTGCACGGTCTGGCCGATCTCGTCGGGGGCCGCACACATTGAACACAGGCTCCCGCGACTTCAGCGCACGTCAGCCTTCGCACCCGGATAACGATAACAAACGCGCATTTGCCACCCCATGACTTCATTACTCGCCTCCATTGACCAACCCTCCGAGTTGCGCAACCTGTCACGCGCGCAATTGCCCGGCCTTGCCAACGAACTGCGGCAGTTTCTGCTGGAAAGCGTGGCCCGCACAGGGGGGCACCTCAGCTCCAACCTGGGCACGGTGGAGTTGACCGTGGCGTTGCACTATGTGTTCAACACCCCGCACGACCGCATCGTGTGGGATGTGGGCCACCAGACCTACCCGCACAAAATTCTCACGGGGCGGCGCGACCGCATGCACAGCTTGCGCCAACTGGGTGGCATCAGCGGCTTTCCCAAGCGCGACGAGAGCGAATACGACACTTTTGGCACGGCCCACTCGTCCACCTCCATTTCGGCGGCTCTGGGCATGGCTGTGGCTGCGCGGCAAAAGGGCGAAAACCGCCATGCAATAGCCGTGATTGGCGATGGGGCCATGACGGCAGGCATGGCGTTCGAGGCCCTCAACAACGCCGGTGTTCACGACGATCTCCAGTTGCTGGTGATCCTGAATGACAACGACATGTCGATTTCGCCACCCGTAGGGGCGCTCAACCGCTATCTGGCCCAGTTGATGAGCGGGCAGTTCTATTCGGCGGCCAAAAATGTGGGCAAGCAGGTGTTGCGCAATGCCCCGCCATTGTTTGAGTTGGCCAAACGGCTGGAAGAACAGGCCAAAGGCATGGTTGTACCGGCCACGCTGTTTGAAAAATTCGGCTTCAACTATGTGGGCCCGATTGACGGGCACGATCTGGAATCGCTCATCCCCACCCTGGAAAACCTGCGCCACCTCAAGGGCCCGCAGTTCTTGCATGTGGTTACCAAAAAAGGCAACGGCTACAAGCTGGCCGAAGCCGACCCCATTGCTTACCACGGCCCTGGCAAATTTGATCCGGCAGTGGGGTTGACCAAGTCCACCACACCCACCTCGCCCACCTTCACCCAGGTGTTTGGCCAGTGGCTGTGCGACATGGCCGTGCAAGACAAGCGCTTGGTCGGCATCACCCCGGCCATGCGCGAGGGTTCGGGCATGGTGGAGTTTCACCGCCGTTTTCCAGACCGTTACCACGATGTGGGCATTGCCGAGCAACATGCGGTGACGTTTGCCGCCGGTCTGGCCTGTGAAGGGCTCAAACCCGTGGTGGCCATTTATTCCACCTTTTTGCAGCGGGCATACGACCAGTTGATTCACGATGTGGCACTGCAAAACCTGCCCGTGGTGTTTGCGCTGGATCGCGCCGGTCTGGTGGGGGCCGACGGAGCCACCCATGCCGGTGCCTACGACATCGCTTTTTTGCGCTGCATTCCCAACATGGCGGTGGCCTGCCCGGCTGACGAGGCTGAATGCCGCGCTCTGCTGACCACCGCGTTCGAGCAAAACCACCCGGTAGCGGTGCGTTACCCGCGTGGCAGCGGCCCCGGTGTGGCCTTGCCCAGCTACCTGGAAGCTCTGCCCTACGGCAAGGGTGAAATCCGCCGCACTGGCCAGCGGGTGGCGGTGCTGGTGTTCGGCACCCTGCTGACCCCGGCCTTGAAAGCCGCCGAAGCCCTGGATGCCACCGTGGCCAACATGCGCTGGGTCAAGCCCCTTGATGTTGCGCTGCTGACCCAGCTGGCCAGCACGCACGACTGCCTGGTTACCGTGGAAGAGGGTTGTGTGATGGGTGGGGCTGGCTCGGCTGTACTGGAAGCCTTGCAGGCATCGGGCCACGCCAAGCCGGTGCTTCAGCTGGGTTTGCCCGATGTGTTTGTGGATCACGGAGACCCGGCCAAACTGCTGTCCAACATTGGCCTGGATGCGGCGGGCATGCAGGCTTCCATCCAGCGTTGGATGGCCGGATTGAAATAATTTCACTCTGTTTTTGAGCGGGCTGGATAACCTTCACCCGCTAGCTTGCAGGAAGCTGAAAGCGGCATGTTCAAGAGGTGTTTTTCAAGGGAAAACCCCCGATGCCACCCCACCCCGGCTTCCTACAATGGCTCCGACTGAAGCAGTCTCTGGGCCGCCTCTCCAAGAGGGCGGTTCTGATGTGATCAATCCAACCACGGAGTCAAACACTATGGATCGTCGTTCACTCATCAAGCATGCAGGCATTGCCGGTGTGCTGGCCGCAGGAGCAGCCCCCGCTGTGCATGCCCAGGCCGCCATCCGCTGGCGCTTGGCCTCCAGCTTCCCCAAGGCGCTGGACACCATTTATGGCGCTGCTGATGTGTTCGCCAAGAAGGTCAATGAAATGTCTGGCGGCAAGTTTTCTGTGTCCGTGCACACGGGGGGTGAACTGATGCCGGCTTTCGGTGTGGTGGATGGCGTGCAGCAAGGCACGGTGGAAGTGGCCCACACATGCCCCTATTACTACTTCGGCAAGGACGACACCTTTGCCATGGGCACCGCCATCCCGTTCGGCCTGAACAGTCGTCAGCTGACGGCCTGGTATTACGACGGCAATGGCCTGAAGCTGTTCCGCGAGTTCTACGACCAGTACAACATCATCAACTTCCCAGGCGGCAACACCGGTGCCCAAATGGGGGGCTGGTACCGCAAGGAGATCAAGACCCTGGCCGACATCAAGGGCATGAAGATGCGCATTGGCGGTTTTGCCGGCAAAGTGCTGACCCGCATGGGCGGCGTGCCGCAGAACATCCCGGGCGGCGAAATCTACCAGGCTCTGGAAAAAGGCACCATCGATGCCACTGAGTGGATTGGTCCCTACGACGACGAGAAACTGGGTTTCTACAAGGTGGCCAAGAACTACTACTACCCTGGCTGGTGGGAGGGTGGTGCTCAGGTTGACTTTTACGTCAACAAGGCCGCCTATGCTGCCCTGTCTGCCGAGAACAAGGCCATCGTTGAATGCGCTGCATCGCATGCGCACACCACCATGCAAGCCATGTACGATGCCCGCAATCCAGGTGCGCTCAAGCGTCTGGTGGCCGGTGGTGCCAAGGTGCTGCCTTTCCCCAAGGCTGTGATGGACGAGGCATACAAAGAGGCCATGGCCCTGTACTCCGAACTCAGCGCCAGCAACCCCAACTGGAAAAAGATCTACACGGACTACTCCAATTTCCGCAAAGATCAGAACCTGTGGTTCCGCTTCACCGAAGCCCAGTTCGACCGCTACATGCAAAGCGCCAAGCTGTAATCAGCGGCTGGCCTGCCGAACAGAAAGCCCCGCGCTCGCGGGGTTTTTTGTTCGGAAACCTTGTGCAGGTCGTCAGCACTTTCTCAGCCAGGCGCACCTACACTGCGCGGCTTTGTTTTCCCCCGGCTCCCGGAGTCACCCATGACACCTTTGCTTTCACTCTCGCGCCTGATCGACGGCATGTCCAATTTGATCGGCAGGGCCATGATGTGGTTTTTGCTGGCCACCACGCTCATCAGCGCATCCAACGCCATCATTCGAAAAGTTTTCAACATCAGCTCCAACGCCTTTCTTGAAATCCAGTGGTACCTGTTTGCCGCTGTGTTCATGCTGGGTTCGGGCTATGCGTTCCTGAAAAACGCCCATGTCCGCATTGACTTCATCTCCAGCAAGTTCTCTGCGCGTGGCCGCAACATTGTGGACGTGATCGGCATCATCGTGTTTGTCTTTCCCCTGTGCTACCTCATGGTCAAGCTGAGCTGGCCGGTGTTTGAAAACGCCTGGGTGTCGGGCGAAATGTCATCCAACGCCGGTGGCCTGGTGCGCTGGCCGGTGTACGGTGTCATTCCGCTGGGTTTTGTCATCCTGGCCATGCAGGCGGTGTCCGAGCTGATCAAGCGCGTGGCCTTCCTCACAGGCAACGGGCCCGATGTGCTGGCGCACGATGGGCCGTCAGACGAAGAAAAACTGGCCCAAGCACTGCTGGCCGAACAAGCACAGGCTGCCTCCGTTGCAGGCAAGGTGAACTGACATGATTGAATTTCTGACTGCCAATTTCGTCCCGTTCATGTTCGTCACGCTGCTGACGTTCCTGCTCAGCGGGTTCCCGGTGGCGTTTGCACTGGCTGCCACCGGCTTGTTCTCGGGGCTGGTGGGCATGGAGCTGGGGTTGTTCCCCTCCAACCTGTTCCAGGCACTGCCGCTGCGGGTGTTCGGCATCATGCAGAACGACACGCTGCTGGCCATTCCGTTCTTCACGCTCATGGGCATCATCCTGGAGCGAAGCCGAATGGCCGAAGAGCTGCTGGAAACCGTGGGCCAAGTGTTCGGCCCTGTGCGCGGTGGTCTGGCTGTGGCCGTGATTCTGGTGGGTGCTCTGTTGGCCGCCACCACGGGTGTGGTGGCTGCTGCCGTCATCTCGATGGGCCTGATCTCGCTGCCCATCATGCTGCGCTACGGCTACAACCGCACCATTGCCACCGGCACCATCACCGCATCGGGCACGCTGGCGCAGGCCATCCCACCTTCGCTGGTGCTGATTGTGCTGGCTGACCAGCTGGGCCGCTCGGTGGGCGACATGTACGCCGGTGGCATGCTGCCTGGCCTGATGCTGGTGGGTCTGTACCTGCTGTTTGTGGGTGCGGTGGCCATCGTCAAACCCGACTGGGTGCCTGCATTGCCCGTCGAAGCCCGTATTTACAACGAACCCGATGGCACCAGCGGCCACCGTTCGCTGGGCATTCTGATGGCCATCTGTGCTGTGGCCGGTTATTCATGGTCGCAGGTGCATGACGGCATCGTCAGCCCCTGGATTGGCCGCGAAATGCCTGCCGCCAAAGACGAAATCGTGATTCTGTCGATCACCGTGGCATCGTTCCTGGCATTGGGCCTGGCCATCGTCAACCGTGTGCTGAAAATCGGTCTGCTGTCGCGCCTGGCCGAGCAGGTCACGTTTGTGCTCATTCCTCCGCTGGTGCTGATTTTCCTGGTGCTGGGCACGATTTTCCTGGGTATCGCCACCCCCACCGAGGGCGGTGCCATGGGTGCCTTGGGCGCGTTGATCATGGCTGGTTCGCGTGGTCGCATCACCAAAGCCCTGATGAACCAGGCCATGGAAAACACCACCAAGCTGGCCGTGTTTGTGCTGTTCATCCTGATCGGCTCCACCGTGTTCAGCTTCACATTTAACGCAGCTGACGGCCACATCTGGGTGGAGCACCTGTTTGATGGCATCCCAGGCGGCCAGATGGGCTTCCTGCTGGTGGTCAACACACTGGTGTTCATTCTGGGTATGTTCATTGATTTCTTTGAAATCGCCTTCATCGTTGTGCCCTTGCTGGCTCCGGTGGCCGACAAAATGGGCATCGATCTGATCTGGTTCGGCATCATCCTGGCCATGAACTTGCAAACCTCGTTCCTGACACCGCCGTTCGGTTTTGCACTGTTCTACCTGCGCAGTGTGGCTGCCCGCAGTGACTACACCGATGTGGTGACCAAACAGCGCATTCCTGCGGTGACCACGGCTCAAATCTACAAGGGTTCCATCGCCTTCATCATCTTGCAGCTCATCATGGTGGGGGTCGTGATTGCCTTCCCCGGCGTGGTGACGGGCAGCATCGAGAAAGCGGTGACCGTGGATGAAACCACGGTGAACGACATGCTCAACAACATGCAGATGGACAACGGTGAGGAGCCTGCTGCACCAGAGGCAGAGGGAGCCGACAAGCCTGCTGAAGATGGCATGCCCAAGCCACCCGCCGAGGCAGAGGAAGACCCGATGAAGGCCCTCAAAGACTCGATGAAGAAGTGAGTTGCATGCAAGTTGACATCAAAATCCTCGACGAGCGTCTGCGCACACAGATGCCCGCCTATGCCACACCCGGCAGTGCCGGGCTGGACTTGCGGGCCTGCCTGAGCGAGTCGCTGACGCTGGCCCCCAACGCCTGGCAGCTGGTGCCCACTGGCATGGCCATGTACCTGAAAGACCCCGGCTACGCGGCACTCATCCTGCCCCGGTCGGGTCTGGGGCACAAGCACGGCATCGTGTTGGGTAACCTGGTCGGCCTCATCGACAGCGACTACCAGGGCCAGCTGATGGTCAGCGCCTGGAACCGCAGTGATGTGGCCTACACCCTGCAACCGATGGAGCGGCTGGCACAACTGGTCATCGTGCCGGTGGTGCAGGCCCAGTTCAATCTGGTGGATGATTTTGTGGCCACCCAGCGTGGGGCAGGGGGCTACGGTTCCACAGGCACCGCCTGAGCGCAGCGATGATCTGAGTGTGGCCTGAACCGCATTCAGCCAAGGCGTAAAAAAAGCCACCGGCACATCGCCAGTGGCTTTTCAATTTTCATAGCTGCTGATGCTTATACAGAAAGCATCAACGGCATTTTTCAATGCAAATGATGGCTGGTGTGTCCATGTGCATGATGGTGGTCATGGTCATGGTCATGGTCATGGTCATGGTCATGGTCATCTAGGGCGCTGTGCTCAGGCGTGGGCAGCTTGAAAAAGCCCACACCCAGGCTGCCTTTGCCAATTTCATCCAGCGTGGCCTCGCGCACCGCATGCACTGTGAGCTGAATGCGAATGGCAATGCCAGCCAGCGGGTGGTTGGCATCCATCACCACATGCTCGGGGTAAATTTCGCTCACGAAGTACAGCAGATCGGTGGGGGCGGCCGGGTTGCCACCCGGTGGCAGGCCTTCAAAGGCCATGCCCACTTCGATCTCTGCCGGGAACAGGTTGCGTGGCTCCAGAAACAGCAGTTGGTCGTTGTAATCGCCGAACGCATCTTCGGGCTCCAGGTGCAGCTTCAGCTCATCGCCAGCCACTTTGCCTTGCAGTGCGGCATCAATTTTGGCCAGCAGGTCATCGCCACCGATCAAAAATTCAACCGGTTCATCCAGTGTGTCCAGGGTTTCGCCCAAAGTGTCTTTCAGCGTCCAAGTCAGGGCAGCGACGCATTGATCAGTGATTTTCATCTGACAATTGTCCCATGACCAAACGCACTTCATCCTCCTCCCCCGTTGCTGGCAAGGCCAGCTCCCGCACCGCTACTGGTGCTACTTCCAGCCCGGCCACCGCACCGGCGAACCCACCGTCCGTGCCCGGTATTGACCAGCCCATGACCCTGCTGGGTGGCCTGACGGCTGCCCAGTTCATGCGCAAGCACTGGCAAAAAAAGCCTTTGCTGGTGCGCCAGGCTGTGCCCGGTTTTCAGCCATTGCTGACCCGGCCTGAACTGTTTGAGCTGGCACAGCGCGAGGACGTGGAATCCCGCCTCATCATCCAGCATCTGCCAGGTGCCGATGCAGCCAGCGCCACACCGGGCAAACGGCGCAAAACCACAGCCAAGGTGGCTGAGGCTGCCGCCCCCGGTTGGACGCTGGGGCACGGGCCGTTTGTCAAATCGGCTTTTCCGCCCGTCAGCCAGCCCGGCTGGACGCTGCTGGTGCAGGGCGTGGATTTGCATGTGGACCCCGTGCATGAGCTGATGAAGCGCTTTCGCTTTCTGCCCGATGCCCGTCTGGATGACCTGATGATTTCGTGGGCCAGTGCGGGCGGTGGCGTGGGGCCGCACTTTGACAGCTACGACGTGTTTCTGTTGCAGGCCGCCGGGCAGCGGCGCTGGCGCATTGGCCGCCAGAAAGACTTCAGCCTGCAAGAAAACGTGCCCCTGAAAATCCTCACCCACTTCGAGGCCGAAGAAGAGCATGTGCTGGAGCCGGGCGACATGCTCTACCTGCCTCCGCGCTGGGCGCACGATGGCATTGCGGTGGATGCCGGTTGCATGACGTATTCCATCGGGTTCAGGGTGCCGCAGCGTGCCAGCCTGGCGGGCGAGCTGATGTTGCGCATGACCGATGCCTTTGAAGACTGCACCCTGTACCGCGATGCCAGCCAGGCCGCCACCACCACACCCGCTGCCATTCCGGCGGGGCTGGAAGTGTTCGCCCAAGATGCCTTGCAGCGTCTGCTGGCCGACCGCGAATCACTGGCCTGTGCCCTGGGCGAGGTGATGACCGAACCCAAACCCAAGGTGTGGTTTGAAGAGCCCGATACCGATTGGGAGCCGGGCGCGGTGCAGCTCGATCGCCGCACACGCATGATGTACGACGACAAGCACATCTTCATCAATGGCGACAGTTTCAGGGCCGGTGGTGCCGATGCCAGGCTGATGCGCCAGTTGGCCGATCAGCGCAGTTTGCCAGAGCGTGCTGTGCTCAAGGCCAGTACGGGGGCCAAGGAACTGCTGGCCGAGTGGTTCAGTGCAGGTTGGCTGCGCATGGTGTGAGGTGCGGGCGCAGGCCAATTCAAATTTGTAACCATCCGTGTTTTCCCGGTCAGTGGAAACGCGATTGACATTTCTTGAAATATACTTGCGCCCGGTTCTTGGGTGATTGCCCATCACACCCTTCTCGCAAACCATATCAAACACACACTTTTAGATCATGAACAAAACCGCTCTGTTGGCTGTCCTGTTGGCTGCTGCCGCTATCACCGCTTGTGGCAAAAAAGAAGAAGCGCCTGCTCCCGCACCCGCTCCTGTCGCAGCACCTGCACCAGCTCCAGCTGCTGAACCCGCACCCGCCGCTGCCGCTCCTGCTCCTGCCGCAGCCGCACCAGCTGCCGATGCCGCCGCAGCTCCTGCTGCCGCTCCTGCTGCCGCTCCTGCCGCAGCCGCTCCTGCTGCCGAGCAAAAGCCTGAAGAAAAGAAGCAGTAATCTGCTCCATGTCCAGACTGTGCAAACAGTCTGGGTTCAAACCGGCCATCCACAAGATGGCCGCAAAAAAAGCCGCTTACAGCGGCTTTTTTTATTGGGGTGGTGATCCCGAGTGCAGGGCCTGACAGGCCCAGGGGTTCATTGCAACTCTTGAATCAACAGCTTCAAGATGCGTTGTGCAACGGGGGATGCATCTGGTTGCCCTTGGTCGTTGAGCACGGTCAGTGTACTGAGCGCCTCTGCGCTGCTGACTTTGATCTGGTATTGCGCTGGCTTGGCATCTTTTTTGGACGCGCCAAACATGCGGCTCAACAGACCCGGCTCGCTTTCCGTGCTGGCGCTGCCGTCCACATAGCGCACAAAGTAAATGCCTTGGGCGCGATTGCGATCCTCAACAGTGAAACCACCACGATCCAACGCCAAGCCCACCCGCCGCCAGGCACGGTCAAACGGCTCGCTCACTTCCACTGCCGAAACCACGCTGCCTGTTTCCAGCAAACGCGCCTTGGGTGGTGGTGCATTCGCTGCCACCTGGGCTTTGGCCTGCTCTTGGCTGGCACCCAGTTTGAGCATCAGGCGACGCAGAAATTCGGCTTCCAGTTCGGGGTCTGGCTGACGGGGTTGCCACACGGTCTGGTCTTTGGCGCTGCTGTTGTACACCTCCACCATGCCACGGTGGCTGATGTAGATCTCGGTTTCTCCGGCGGCATTGCGCTCCAGGCGGGTGCGGAACTTGTCGCGCTCTCCGGTGGAGTACAGGCTGTCCAGCACCCTACCCAAGGTGTTGCGGATGAAATCTTGCGGCAGTTTGGCGCGGTTTTCGGCCCAGTCGGTTTCCAGCAGACCGAGCTTCTCCTGATCCAGTGCCAGCACAAAGCCGCTTTCCTGCCAGAAATCACGCAGGGGTTGCCACAGCTTCTCGGCTGGGCGGCTGACCACCAGCCAGCGCTGGCTGCCCGCGCGTTCAATGCGCACATCACCCAAGGTGCTGGCGGCTGTCACAGGCGATGGCGTGGCCGGTTGAGCCTGCTGGTAGCCGCTGGCCGTTACCACGCTGCCAGGCACTGTGAAGCGGCTGTCTTTGGAGAGCTGGGTCAGATCAGGCGGCACTTCCAGTGTGCTGACGCGTTTGGCGCTGGTGTAGTCCACCTTGTCTTCTTGCAGCATGGAGCAGCCCGACAGGGCCAAGGCACCGAGGCCCATGACAACCAGCGCCTTGGCAGACGGGCGGGTGTTCACGGCAGAGAGAGAGGCTTTGCGAATCGTCATGTGGGGGTGGCCAGCGGCCATGCAATGAAAGGGGAGAGGCAACTTCAGTTCAACAGGCCGGATGCGCGCAGCGCGGCTTCCACCACGGGCACATTGCCTGCTTCCATCTGCGTCATGGGCAGGCGCAATGTGGGGCCGCACAGACCGAGGCGGGACATGGCCCACTTCACGGGAATGGGGTTGGCTTCCACGAACAGGTGCTTGTGAATGGGCAGCAGCCGCATCTGGATGGACATGGCCTTGGCCACGTCGCCTGCAATGGCGGCCACGCACAACTCGTGCATCAGGCGCGGTGCAATGTTGGCCGACACGCTGATGTTGCCCTGGCCGCCGCACAGCATCAGGGCCACGGCGGTGGGATCGTCACCGGAGTAGATGGCAAAGCCTTCGGGGGCTTCCTTGATCAGCCATTGCGCACGGTCAATGTTGCCGGTGGCTTCCTTGATGCCCACGATGCCGGGCACCTGGGCCAGGCGCAGCACGGTGGCGTGGGCCATGTCGGCTACGCTGCGGCCAGGTACGTTGTAGAGCACGATGGGCAGGTCGCCCGTGGCTTCGGCAATGGCCTTGAAGTGCTGGTACTGGCCTTC
>CALMMY010000067.1 GCA_937868695.1 uncultured Comamonadaceae bacterium | reverse complement strand
ACCCTCCCCAGCACGCCACGTCAGCACGGCATGGCTCGCCACCACAAAAGTCAGCGCAAGAATGCACCTCCCAATGCAGAAATTGAAACAACTGAAGGAACTGTTTGATCATGATGACTGAAGCCGAATTACTGGCCCGCGATGCCCGGCGCGACATCGGAGCTGAACTTCTCCAGGCCGCACGGGAGTTGCAGGCAGGCAAAGCTGCACGCACCACCCGTTTTGAAACCATGCCCGATGGCAGCGTGCGGCGCACGGTCACCCTGGCAGACGGCAGCATCCAGAAAGATGAAGTGCTGCAAGGCCCGCAATGGCAACTGCTGGCCGCCAGAACGCAAGCAGGGTTGTCACAGTCGGAATTTGCACGGGCCACTGGCGTGTCGGTACGCACTTTGCAGGAGTGGGAGCAGGGGCGAAAAACCCCTTCGGGCGCTGCCCGCAGCCTGCTCAAGCTGGTCAGCCGGCACCCGGAACTGCTGGCCGAGCTGGCCTGATCCGTTTCCGTCACACCCCACCCTCCCATGCTGTCTGAACTGCTGCTGGCCGAGATGGCCAGACTGAACACCGCCGCCAAACCCGGCCAGGCTACCCTGCCGCTGAACCGCCAGCTGTACGAGGCGCTGCGCCGCGCCATGCTCGACGGCAAGCTGGGTGCGGGCGAGCGCCTGCCCTCCAGCCGCGACCTGGCGCAAGACCTGGGCGTGTCGCGCAACACCGTGATGGCCGCCATCAGCCAGCTCACTGTCGAGGGCTACCTCGTCAGCCATGTGGGCAGCGGCACCTTTGTGGCAGACAGCGTGCAGGCGCTGCGCACACCGCCGTCCTCGGTACGCCAAAGCAGACAGCCCATGCCACAGCGGCCCGCCGCACAGCCTGCCGCCAGCCTGCCGAGCGATCCACCCGACAGCCCCGGTGGCCTGTCGGCGCGGGGCCAGGCGCTGGCGCACCGCTTCAATGCCAGCGAGCTGGAGGTGCAGCCCTTCGCCCCCGGTGCGGCCGATTTCAGCGCCTTTCCGGTGGCACTGTGGCAGAGGCTGCAAAACAAGCACTGGCGGCACACCCGCCCCGACATGCTCGACTACAACGACTGCGGCGGCTACGGCCCGCTGCGCCGTGCCGTAGCCGACTACGTGCGCGTGTTCCGCAGCGTGCAGCTCGACCCCGACCAGGTCATCATCACCAGCGGCACCCAGCAATCGCTGGAGCTGTGCGCCCAGCTGCTGGCCAACCACGGCGACACCGTGTGGATCGAAGACCCCGCCTACTGGGGCGCGGTCAAGGCCTTCATGGCCACCGGCCTGTCCATGCACCCGGTGGCGGTGGATGGCGAAGGCATCGCCCCCCGGCCCGACGACCACCGCCACCCGCCCCGGCTGGTGTACGTCACGCCATCGCACCAGTACCCCAGCGGGGCCGTCATGTCGCTGGCCCGCCGCCACCAGCTGCTGGCCGCCGCCCGCACCCACAACGCCTGGGTGCTGGAAGACGACTACGACAGCGAATTCCGCTTCAGCGGGCCGCCCGTGTCGTCGCTGCAAGGGCTGGACGACGATGGCCGCGTGCTCTACATGGGCACCTTCTCCAAGGTGCTGTATCCGGGACTGAAACTGGGCTACCTGGTGGTGCCCAAGGCGCTGGTGGCCGACTTCAAGCAGGCCCACTACGACCTCAACCGCCCCGGCCAGATGCCCTTGCAGGCCGCGCTGGCCGAGTTCATCGAGATGGGCCACTTTGCCAGCGCCCTGCGCAAAGCCAGGCTGGCCTACGCCGAGCGCCGCCGCGCCCTGGTGGCCGCGCTGCAACCCTGGCTGCAAACCCGTGTGCCTTCCACCAACGACCAGCCCGGTGCCACCACGGAGCAGGGCGGCCAGGATGCGTCCGCTGGCAGTGTGGGTGCGTGCGGTGCCCCCGGCTGGATTGCCGGGGCCGAGCAGGGCCTGCACCTGTGCCTGCGCCTGCCACCGCATGTGGACGACCGCGCCCTGGCCGCCCTGGCCGCCCGCCACAACCTGACCGTGCGCCCGCTGTCGGCCTACTGCCTGGCCCGCACCGACCTGCGCGGCCTCGTCATCGGCTACGGCTATGCATCGCTCGATGCCATCCAGCGCCACAGCCCGGCACTGCTGGCGGTGCTGCAATCCACCACCCAGCCCCAGGGCTGACAGGCCATGTCGGCCAACCGCCGCCGCCCGGTTCCGCTGCCTGTGATCGACACCAGCCGCTGCACCGGCTGCGGCTGGTGTGTGGCCGCCTGCCCACCCCACGTGCTGAGCCTGCACACCCAAGCCTGGAAAAAAACCGCCGTGCTGCACGATGCCGACCACTGCACCGGCTGCGAGCGTTGCGCCGTGAAATGCCCGTTCGGGGTGATTCGGATGGAGGCATATGGTGAGAATCAGAAGTCCGTATTCATCCAGAAAAAGTGAAAGAATCCACCGGATGAGCAGCAAAGCCTTACCTTTTACAAACAGAGAGTTGTCCCGCGCCTGGCGCAAATTGCGCTGTACCGCCAATGTTCAACCGCGCGACAACACCCACAGGTTGCTGCTTTTTTATGCAGTCGAATGCGGCCTGAAAGCAGTCTGGCTGAAAAAAGAAAGCAAAACGCTGTTTGATGGCGATGCAATCCATCGTTTTGGTCATGATCTGAACGCAATCATCAAAGACCTCATGCCTGGGCATACCTTGAGCCTGTTGCCAGCCTCTGTGCAACTGAGTGCTGTCAATTCAGGACGGATTACACGCGCTGGAGGACTGGATGCCATCCACCAGGTCTGGCGCTATGGCGGGCAACTGAATGTCCCGACAGACGTAGAAATGGAAGCTCGTCTCGAAAACATGGCTCAATGGATTGCCAAGGAGTTGTCATGAATTTTTTAACCTTGTCCAAACGGCTTTTGACATGGCTGGATGTAGAGCGTCTGCTGAAGCAACGAACCGCACTGTGGACAACGCTGCCTGAAGGTATTCACGCGGTGCATTGTTTCTCAGACGGCATGGACATTGATCACTCCGCGCCGCTACAGGTGGTGCATGCCTGGCTGTCAGAGGTGTTTGGCTCTGCATACGACGAAGCTCAAGCATCCATTCGACTGCGCATTGCGGATGCGCAGTACCCTGTCAGTTTTGAAACCGTCTCGGCCAAGACCGATCCCGTGCAATCAACTGGTCTGACCTACCCCCTTTGGCGTGAAGTCACTTACCTGCCCGATTCAAGTACGTCACCCCTTTCCGGGGGAAATGGAGTCAAACAACCGGAGGCATGGACAGACGGACCACGCATGGTGTCTTTTCATTCATTCAAAGGCGGTGTTGGCAGAACCACTGCCCTCATGACCTATGTTGCAGCCCGATTGCAACTGGACGACTCAAGGCCTGTGAAATTGCTGGTGGTGGATGCCGATTTGGAAGCTCCGGGAGTGACCTTCTGGTTGGATGCAGTCAACCGACCCCAGGTGTCTTTTGTTCAATTTCTGGAGGCGATGCACTTTCCACCCAGCAGCGTAGAAAGCAGCCTGGAGTTTTTTGCCCAATCCCTGCGCAAAACCTCTCTGAACGTCAGCGGAACGCAGCGCGAACTGTTTGTGTTGCCAGCGGCACTGGAACTGACCGATATTGAAGACATGCCTGTGCAGCCAGGACACCTGGCCAGGAATCCGCAAAACCCCTGGATACTGACTGACCACTTGCACGCATTGGGTAAAAAACTGGGTGTCGATGCCGTGTTTCTGGATCTGCGGGCAGGATTGAGCGAGTTGGCCAGCCCGATCCTGTTTGACCCCAGGGTGGAACATTTCTTTGTCACCACCGTAGCCAAGCAGTCCATTCAAGGCATGGCCGAAGTCTTGAAACGCCTGCATGCGTTCAACTCCTGTTCACCAGATGGCGCACAACACACTTTGATGCCGTCTGTGGTGCTGAGCATGATGACAGACGATCTTCGCAAGTCTTCCGATTACAGCGATGCATTGGAGATTTTGGGTGCTGCGTATCCGGCGCTGGGCAATGAAGAATCCCCGTCTTCCGGGCTGGAATGGTTGGAAGTGGTGTTTTCTCCACAATTGATGTCGGTGGGGTCATTGCGCCAGGCATTGGATGTGCTCAAACAGTCAACGCTGTACAAGGACGCACAGGACTGGGCCAAATCATTGGGACAAACAATCACCCACCGGGCGGATCAAACCCAGATAAGAGCACGCAAAACACAAGCCAAGAAGCTGCACGATGTCTGCACCCGTGTGCAATTTGCAGAGAAAGAGGTATCGGCTGAGATGCTGGTCACAGAGCCTTTGCGCAACATCGGCAAGCATTTCGCCAATGAACTCCCTTCCTTGGTTTCAGTCGGTGCCAAAGGTGCGGGAAAAACATTCACTTTTCTGCAAATGTGCCAAGCACAGTCTTGGCATGCGTTCTTGCGCAAGGTTGAAGTGCAGCCATCTGGTGTGCCGGATGCATTGATTTTTCCTGGCCTGTGGTCTAGTAATTTAGATCCGCTGCCTCAACGCCGAATTCAAGACATGCGACGCGAAACCCTTCAAAAACTGGGATTTCCGATTTCGCCAACGTCCATCGCAGAATTGCGTCGCCAAATTGATTCAGCCATCAAACATCCCCCACCGCATTGGGATGTGTTTTGGGATGAGTTTGTGTGCCATCAGTTCAATGCTGCGCACAAAATCATCGAAGAACTCAACGACGCACTCATTAAAGCGGATGCGTCGGTTGTGATGGTGCTCGATGGGCTGGAGGATGCGTTCAACGATCCGACTAACCCTGAAGCCCAAGCAGCCATTCGCTCTTTATTGGAACTTCCCAATCGCCTGAACGATTTGTCACAAAGCCGCATTGGTGCATTGATTTTTGTTCGTGCTGACTATGTGCAAAGTGCCATCAGACAAAACACCGCTCAGTTTTTAAGCCGATATGCACCCTTTCAGTTGCACTGGAACCCTGAGAGCTTCTTGCGGCTGGCTTATTGGCTGTGTGCTCAGGCTGGCATTCTGGAAAACCGTGCATCTCAAGCGCAGACTTTGCCTGAGCAAGGTTTGCTGGACGAACTGGAACGGCTATGGGGAAAGAAACTGGGCAGCGACACGTCCAAAGAGGCCATGTCTGCCCGCTGGGTCTTCGCATCTCTTTGTGATCTGAAGGGAAATATTCAGGCCAGAGATTTGGTGCGCTTTTTGAAATGGGCATCACAGTTTGAACGTGACCGGTCTGGAGAAACCTGGCCGCATCGGGTATTGGCACCTGAGTCCATGCGAAAAGCCATTCCTGCATGCAGCAAAGAAAAAGTCGCAGAAGCTGCGGTTGAGATTGCCCCTCTGAAAAGCTGGATGGATCGATTGGCTCAGATCACTCGCCGCAAGCAAATTCCTTTTGATGCCCAGGAAATGGAGCTGAATGGAAAAGATTTGCAAGCTCTGCAAGAGCTGGGCGTAATTTTTGAGGATGCCAAAGTGCCCAGTGGAGAGCCCAGGCTGTATCTGCCAGAAATTTACCGAACCGGGCTGAACTTTGAAACATCCACAGGTGGTCGCCCACGCACTCAAGCATTGCTCAAAAGTAACTTGGGCGTGCTGCCCTTCTGAACACCTACTCAGCCCATCGTATCCCGCACACACCGCGCTACCGCCACCCACCTCACCCCAGCGCGTCTTTCAGCCGGTGCCACAGCATGCCCAGGGCCAGGCTGGGGGTGCGCAGCAGGGGGCCGCCGGGGAAGGGGTGGTGCTTGAGGCGGGCAAACACGTCGAAGCGTTCGCTGTGGCCTGCGATGGTCTCGGCCACCAGCTGGCCAGCCAGGCCGGTGAGGGCCACGCCGTGGCCGCTGAAGCCTTGCAGGTAGTACACGTTGTTGCCCGCACCCAGGCGACCGAAGTCGGGGGCCCGGTTCATGCTGATGTCCACAAAGCCGCCCCACACAAATTCCACCGCCACGTCCTTGAGCTGCGGAAACACCTGCACCATGCGCTGGCGCATGATTTCTTTGAGCCGGGCGGGTGTCTTGGTGGTGTAGCTGACGCGGCCACCGAACAGCAGCCGGTGGTCGGCGCTGAAGCGGAAGTAGTCGAGCACGAAGTTGTTGTCGCACACCGCTGCGTTGCTGGGAATGAGCCGGGCGCACAGCTCGGGCGGCAGCGGCGCGGTGCCGATGATGTAGGTGCCCACGGGCATGACGCGCGGTGCCAGCGCGGGGGCCACCTGGGGGCCAAACTCGGGCAGCATGCAGTTGCCCGCCAGCACCACCTGCGCCGCCTGCACCGTGCCTTGCGGCGTGGTCAGCGTGGCCTTGGTACCGTGCTGCAAGCCCACCACGGGCGTGCCTTCGTGCAGCACCACGCCCAGGCTTTGGGCGGCACGGGCCAGGCCCAGCGCGTATTTGAGCGGGTGCAGGTGGCCGGAGCGCGTTTCGTAGGCAGCAGCGTGGTACAGCGGGCTGGCAATGTGGCGGGCCACATCGGCCCCGGTGGCCACCTCGGTGTGGAAGCCGTAGCGGCGCTCGGTGTCTTCCATGTCGGCCAGCAGGGCGCGGGCCTTGGCTTTGGAGTCGGCCACGTACAGGTAGCCATTGACGCG
The DNA here is from genome assembly GCA_937868695.1 of uncultured Comamonadaceae bacterium. GTDB lineage: Bacteria > Pseudomonadota > Gammaproteobacteria > Burkholderiales > Burkholderiaceae_C > UBA2334. The sequence continues at coordinate 9,293 of CALMMY010000067.1, read as the reverse complement.
GTCGCAGGCTATGCCGTACTGGGCGATGTTGGCATCCAGCAGGTCGATGGCCTGCAACGACATGTCCCAGGCGCGGCGGGCATCTGCCTGGCCCAGCTGTTCTTCAAACGGCCCCTGGCCGCTGGCATAGCCCACGATGGCCTGCCCGCCGTTGCGCCCCGATGCACCGAAGCCCACGCTGGCCGCCTCCAGCACCACCACGCTGTGGCCGCGCTTGCGCAGCTCGATGGCGGCTGACAGGCCCGCAAACCCGGCCCCCACCACTGCCACATCGGCCTGCACTGCGCCTTGCAGCGGGGGCTGCGCGGGCGGGCGCTGCACGCTGGCTTCGTAGTAGCTGCTCTGGTTGAGCAGGGTGTCGGATTTCAGCAGCCCACCGGGGGCCAGCAGGTGGCGCAAGGGATCGGTCATGGTGAATGTCAGTTCGCGGGCAGGCGCTTGCTGTCGGTGTGCGCCAGCATGGGTGGAGGCAGGGCCGACAGGTGTTTGGCCGTCTGCCCGGCCAGGTAAGTCCACACGAAGGTGGCGGCGGCGTTGGTGGTCAGCTCGGCATGGTCGTAGGCGGGGGCCACTTCCACGCAGTCCATGCCCACAAAGTTGAGCGGAGCCAGCCCTTCCAGCAGGGTCAGCACCTGCGAGCTGGTCAGGCCACCGGGCTCGGGCGTGCCGGTGCCGGGGGCAAAGGCGGGGTCGAGGCAGTCGATGTCGAGCGTGAGGTAGCAGGGGCGGTTGCCGATGCGCTCGTGGATGCTGCGCAGGGTGTCGGCCAGGCCATCGCCATCCTTGCCGCGCAGTGCGCGGGCGGTGTAGATGAGGCCGCCCCGGTCTTGCACGTACTCGCGGGCCTCGCGCACGCCGCTGGAGCGGATGCCGATCTGCACCGTGTGCGTGGCGCTGATGATGCCCTGCTCGATGGCTTCGTGCGTCCAGGTGCCGTGGCCGGATGGCTCGCCGAAGTGGTCGGTCCAGGTGTCGCAGTGGGCATCGAAGTGGATGACGGCCAGCGGCTCGCCCTGGCCGAAGCGGGCCTGCGCGGCCTTGAGCAGCGCCAGCGTAACGGAATGGTCACCGCCCAGAAACACGGCATGGTGCTGGCCCATCAGCGCCCTGGCCTGGCGCTCGATGTGGCTGCGCACCTCGTCCAGCGGCGAGGCGTTGGGCAGGCGCATGTCGCCCGCATCGGCCAGGTAGGCCAGCGGCGACACGTTGAACACGGGGTGGATGCCATCGCACAGCATCAGGCTGGCACGGCGGATGGCCTCCGGCCCGAAGCGGGCACCGGGCCGGTTGGTCACGGCACCGTCGTAAGGCACACCGGCCAGCACGAACGGGGCCTGCGGCTGCAAGGCCAGCGGGGCGGCAGCCAGAAAGCGGTTGCTGTGGTTGGCGTAGGCAAATTCACCCATGCTCATGCGAACATCTCCTTGGAATGGTTGAAAGATTAGCCCTGAAAACAAAACTCCAGGGTGCCAATTGAGGCGCATGCCTGCGGGCCACGCCCACGCCGGTCAACACCCGGCGGCAGGCCATGCAGGCGGCAAGACTGGCAGATGTGGCCCGGTGAGGCTGAAATCAATGGGGCGCCGACTGCGCTTGAGTTGGATGCGATGTGTGGCGTGAGAAATAAAAAGTACTTTAGAGTTTTTAATAGTTGCATTAAGTTTTATATATCGATACAATAAAAACTCAAAACAACTTTTCAAAATCACATGATTACTTCTCATCCATCCCCTAAAAATATGCTTCCACACCCCTCCTCCCCTGAATTTCCAGCAGCACTGAAGGCTCGCCGCGAGTTACGAGGTATGAGCAGAGCAGAATTGGCTCGTGCAGCCGGCATTCACGAGGTTATGCCTCGCCGCTACGAAGAACCAGACTGCGCAGAATTCGCAAAACCACGGCCTGAAACCACTTGGTTGGCACTTAATCGTGCGCTGGGGTATGAAATCCCTGACGATCTTGAACGAGACTTCACACATCTTTTAGATATCCAGGAGAACGGAACGCTTGGTAGTCCTTCGTTGCACGATTTGGATACAGCGGAATATGCGAAAAATTACATACCAACTACTGATGCAGGTGCTGCACCAGAAAATAGTCCTAGTCTGCTACTGAAGGATGCCTCGCTGGAAGACATCATTCGTCTTTTGCACAGTCGGAACATCGAACCAACCTTCCGCCACTTGTTAATCAAATAAGGCCAACCGTTTCATTGAACAGCCAGCTACCGCCCAGTTAGTTGGGATCTGATTGAAGTACGCCCAATATTTTTCCGTTTTCGGAGGCTACTTCTTCAGTTCTGCCCCAAAGGCCGCTGCCGCCAGGCCAGCGCGGCCCCCACCCACAGCACCAGGGCCGACAGCAGCAGGCCGCGCGCCAGGCCGCCGGGGCCGTCGGCAATCCAGCCCACCAGCGATGGCCCGGCAATCTGGCCCAGCGCAAACACGATGGTGAAGGCGCTGATGCCCGCAGGCCACTGGGCGGTGGGCAGGTTGTGCCGCACCAGTGCGGTGGTGGAAGCCACCACCGACAGAAACACCCCGCCAAACAGCAGGCCAGATGCCAGCATCAGCGGCCAGGCTGTGAACAGCGCGGGCAACACCGTGGCCACGCCCAGGAGCGCGTTGAGCAGGGCCAGGGCACCTCCCCCCTGGGCACGGTCGAGCAAACCGGCCCACAGGCGGCTGGAGGCCACCACAGCCACACCCAGCAGGGCATAGAACAGCGTGATGTCGGCGCTGGGCACACTTTGCTCGCGCAGCAGGGCAATCACAAACGTCATGTAACCGATGTAGCCCAGACCGAAGCAGGCATACCCGGCCAGCGCGAATGCGAGCTGTCGCAACGGCAAGCGGGTACTGGTGGCAGGGGATGCGGCAGCAGCAACCGCAGATGGCTGGGCAGTTGCAGAGCTTGGTGCGCGGCAGGTTGCGGCGGGTTGGGCATCTGCCGCAGCGGGTGCGGCTGGCGGAGCAGAATTTTCATTTTTGGTAGCTGGATGCACAGTCTGAACAAGTGCTTCGGCCTCTTTTTTGATGAAAAACCGGGCTGGAAACACCAGGGCCACGGTGGCCAGCACACAGGCCAGCGCCAGCCACCACCAGGCCCAGGCCCAGCCGTGGGGCTGGCTGGCGTGGTGGGCCAGCACCACGGGCACCACCAGTGCCGACAGCACGATGCCCCAACCCACCCCGCCGTACACGATGCCCAGCATCAGCCCGCTGTGGCGCGGATACCAGCTGCCCAGCCGGGCTGCCAGCAAGCCCCCGGCCACAAACACCCAGGCGCTGGCGGCCCCGGCCAGCAGGCGTTGCAGCAGCAGTGCCCAGGCATCGGTCATAAATCCGCTGGAAGCCATCAGCAAGCTGGCCACCAGTGCCCCACCCACCAGCACCCTGGGCACCGACCAGCGGCGCATCAGCGCCGGGGCCGACAGTGCCCCCAGCAGGTAACCGGCTGCGTTGGCGGTGTTCATGGCTCCGGCCAGTGTGTAGCTCCAACCCAGGTCTGCCCGCATAGGTGGTAACAAAATTCCATACGCAAACCGGGTGATGCCCAGCGACACGGCTGCCGACAGCGACAGCACCACCGCCATCCACAAGCCTTGCCGCATCGAATATGCACTATGTTGCATGTTAAAAGTCACCCGGTTGTCTCCAATGTTGTTCACTTGTCTTCTCTTATTGTTCTTATTTTTAATTCGTAGTCGTAGTAGAGCCTGGCCACTTTGTGTGGATAAGTATCTTTTATTTTTGAAAATCAAACACTTGATAACCTGTCAAGTCTGTGACTCGGGGGAGGCTGCCGCTGTCACGCGATTGGGGATAAAAGGTGCAAATACACGCATCCTGTGTATAACACTGAGTATTCATAAAAGTTATGCACATGGTTGTGCAAAACTGTAATCCGGGTGCTGCGCACGGCAAATGGCAACTTGGCGCAAAAAAATGGCCATGCGGGGCATGGCCATTTTTTGGGGTGGGCAGCTTCAGCGGCTGGCTGGTTTCCAGCGTTTGAGCAGCAGCGCGTTGCTGACCACGGTGACCGAGCTGAATGCCATCGCCGCACCGGCCAGCATGGGGTTGAGGTAGCCCAGGGCGGCCAGTGGAATGCCGGCCACGTTGTAGGCAAAAGCCCAGAACAGGTTCTGGCGGATTTTTTGCACGGTGCGGCGCGAAATGTCGAGCGCATCGGCCACCAGCAGCGGGTCGCCGCGCATCAGGGTGATGCCTGCGGCGTGCATGGCCACGTCCGAGCCGCCGCTGCGGCCATCGGTGACGGGGTTGCTCATGGCCATGCCCACGTCGGCGGCGGCCAGGGCCGGGGCATCGTTCACGCCGTCACCCACCATGCAGACGGTGTGGCCGCCGTGTTTGAGTTCGGCCACGCGGGCGGCTTTGTCGCCGGGCAGCACGTTGGCCAGCACCTGGTTGGCTTCGGGGTTGAGGCCCAGCTTGCGGGCCACGGCATTGGCGGCACCCTGGTTGTCGCCCGAAATCATCAGCACTTGCAGGCCTTGCAGTTGCAGGCTGGCAAGGGCTTTGACGGCGTTGGGCTTGGGCGTGTCGGCAAACGCCAGCAGGGCCATCGCCCGGTTGCCCACTGCCAGCACGGCCAGGGTCGCCCCTTCGGTTTGCAGGCTCTGGGCCGATGAAGTCAGGTTGCCCAGGTTCAGGCCCAGTTCTTCGGCCCAGCGCAGGCTGGCCATGCGCACGATCAGGGTGGTGTCGGGCAGCACCCAGTCGGCCTGCATGCCGCGCCCGGCCACGGCGGTGGGGTTGATCAGCTCGGGGGCGGGGGCTGGCTGCCGGGGGGCGGATGGGGTCGGTTGGGGTGAGTGGCTGTTACCGTGGGCGGTATCTGCGCCGCTGGCATCGGCATCGGCGGCAGCCTGGGCCTGCGCTTCGGACTGGGCCAGTGCCAGTGCGGCCACCACGGCCCGGCCCAGCGGGTGCTCGCTGTGGGCTTGCAGGCTGGCGGCCAGTTGCAGGGCCTGGTATTCGTCCACACCTTTCGCGGCCACCAGGTGGGTAAGGCTGGGCTGGCCCAGGGTGAGGGTGCCGGTTTTGTCAAAGGCCACCACATCCACCTTGTGCGCCACTTCCAGGGCCTGTGCGTCTTTGATCAGGATGCCGTGGCGGGCGGCCACGCCCGTGCCCGCCATGATGGCGGTCGGAGTGGCCAGGCCCAGTGCGCAGGGGCAGGCAATCACCAGCACGGCCACGGCGTTGAGCACCGCCACTTGCAGCGGTGCCCCCCACAGCCACCAGCCAACCAGGGTGGCCAGCGCAATCAGCAGCACCACGGGTACGAACACGGCGGCTACCTTGTCCACCAGCCGCTGCACGGGTGGTTTGGTGGCCTGGGCATCCTGTACCAGCGCAATGATGCGGTTGAGCGTGCTCTGTGTGCCCACGGCCTGCACGCGCACCTGTACAGCGCCTTCGCCGTTCAGGCTGCCGCCGGTGACGGCATCGCCCACGGTTTTGGCCACGGGCATGCTTTCGCCGGTCAGCATGGATTCATCGGCCTGGGTCTGTCCCTGGACGATGTGGCCATCCGCCGGGAAACGTTCGCCGGGGCGCACCATCACCGCATCGCCGGGGAGCAGTTCGGCCACGGGCACATCGGTTTCGTCGAGGCGGCGCACGCCATCGGGCAGCAGGTGGGCCACATCGGGGCGCAGGCTTTGCAGCGCCCGGATGGCCGAGGTGGTCTGGCGGCGGGCCTGGGCTTCCAGCCACTTGCCCAGCAGCACCAGGGTGATGACCACCGCCGAGCCCTCGAAATACACATGCACCATGCTGCCCGGTTCGGCGGTCAGCCACAGCCAGGTGGACAGGCCCCAGCCCGCCGTGGTGCCGATGGCCACCAGCAGCTCCATGTTGCCGCTGCGCCCTTTGATGGCATGCCAGGCCGATGCGTAGAACACCCGGCCCAGCCCGAACTGGATGGGCGTGGCCAGCACAAACTGCACCCACGCAGGCAGCATCCAGTGCTGGCCGAAGGCATCGCCCAGCATGGGCAACACCAGGGGCATGCACAGCATCAGCCCGATCAGGATGGGCCAGAAATCGGTGCGCACGCCCATCCACATGGCGGGGGGGGCTTCGGTGGCCGAAGCGTCCGGGGCACGGGGCTCGTAGCCCGCATCGCGCACCGCTCTGGCCAGGCGGGCTTGCATTTCGGGCTCGCCGCCAGTGTTGTCTGCCAGGCTGTGCCATTGCACCCGCGCCGATTCGGTGGCCAGGTTGACGCTGGCGCTGTCCACGCCGGGAATTTTTTTCAGGACCCGCTCGACACGGGTCACGCACGAGGCGCAGGTCATGCCGCCTATGCCGAGATCCAGCGTACACAGGTCAGGGGTGGTGGGCTGGCCGACGTGGGTAACCGGATCGGCAGGATGGGCAACGGAAATTTCAGGCTCAGGGGCGTGCAGCACGGGTTCCTGGCGGTTCTGGGCTGGGGAAGTCATGGGCAAAGCGTAAACCTTCTGGCAAGCCAATGCGGCATGCAGGCAGACAAATCGGTTGAAAAATGGTTCATCATCTTGGTTTTATCCACCCTGACCGAGACATTGTCATGACTTCATCCAGCCAAAACACCACCCACACGTTCACCGTCACCGGCATGACTTGCGGCCATTGCGAAAAAGCCGTGGTGCAGGCTGTCAAAGCCCTCGACCCCCAGGCCCAGGTGCAGGCCGACCGCAGCCACAACCAGGTGGTGGTGCAAAGCAGCCAGCCCCGCAGCGCCCTGGCGGCGGCCATTGCCGAAGAAGGCTACACCGTGGCCGATGCGGCCTGAGTGACAGCCAGGGCCAGGTTTTCACACAGCTTTACAAAGACTCACACAAGCGGCACGCCAGCGTTACAAAAGAGGTTCAAAGTCCAGTCATCCCGTTGTGCGGGCCACGGAGGCAGGCAGTCTGCCTTCCACCATCTCAATCAATACAGGAACCGACCATGACCTCTCTGAAAAAACGTGTCCTCATTGCTTCCACCGCCGCTGCCTTGCTGGCCGGTGCATCCCTGTCTGTTTTTGCAATGGGCGGCGGTGACCGCTGCGATGGCCCCGGTGCAGGCCAAAGCGGCCCCCGCGCTGAAAAAATGCACAAAATGATGGGCGAGCGCATGGCCAAGCGCCAGGCCGACCTGAAAGAAAAACTCAAGCTCACGCCCGCCCAGGAAAGCAGCTGGACAGCCTTCACCGCCGCCACGCAACCGCCTCAAATGCACGGCATGCAGCGGCCCGACCCGGCTGAAATGGCCAAACTGACCACGCCACAGCGCATGGAAAAAATGCAGGCCATGAAAACCGAGCGCGACGCTCAGATGAGTAAACGCCTGGAAGCCGTCAAAGCCTTCTACGCCACGCTCAACCCCGAGCAGCAAAAAGTGTTCGATGCCGAAACGCTGAACCACCACCACGAAGGCCACATGGGCAAACGCGGCCAGCATGGCCCACAGAATCATCCCGGTATGAAGGGCTGATTCCCGCAAGGGCTTGCGCCCACTACCTGCTTCTCTCCAACCCGGCTCTGCCGGGTTTTTTTCGTGCGGTCAGCGCCACAAGCCTGTGGACAACAAAACAATAACCAATGCGTTATCCACAGCAATATGAATAACTTTGAACTTGTTCATTGGTGAAACAGGCCACACCGTGCAGTTGGCCACAGGCTTTCACGCCATCCTGTTTGTTGATTGAATAGGAGAAAACCCACTTGTCCACAGTTTGACCCGTCCTCTACTACCACTACTATTTAAAAATAGAACAATAGGAGAAGATAAAAACACGCCTTGACTGCGCTGGTAAGATTTCAATTTCACTTTTCCGGGAACGGCTCCGCCCATGTCAGATGTACCGAGGTCAGCACCCAAACCCACAGCGTTTGAGCTGAAAAGTGCCCAATTGCCCCTGGTGGCCTTGCTCGTCAAAACCGCCGATGTGGCTGTGCTCAGTGCCCAATGGGAAGCCCAGTACGGCAGCACCCCCGATTTTTTTGATCAGGAGCCCCTGGTTGTTGATCTGACCCCAATTTCCAGTCAGGTTGATGTGGTGCCTGATTTCAAAGCCATCATCCGGCTGCTGCACAGGCACCGTGTCTGTGCCATTGCCGTCAAGGGCGGATCAGAAGCCCAAATGCAGGCTGCTGTGGCGGCCGGACTGGTGGCCGCGCCCGATGCCGTGGTGGTGCAAGCCAAAACGCCAGCCGAGCGAGTGCCGGTGGCCCCTGCCGCTCCCAGCCCGGCTGCGTCCCTTCCCCCGGTCATTCCACCCCCTTCTGCGCCCCAGTTTTTGCCCCCGTTGGTGGTAGACAAACCGTTGCGCTCCGGCCAGCAGGTGTATGCCAAGGGCCGCGATCTGGTGGTGCTGTCCATCGTCAATGCCGGGGCCGAAGTGATTGCCGATGGCGACATCCATGTGTACGCCACCCTGCGTGGCAAAGCCATGGCCGGCGCACGCGGCAACGAGCAGGCCCGCATATTCACCCTGAGCATGGATGCCGAACTGGTGTCCATTGCCGGCATCTACCGCAACCGTGAAACCCCGTTGCCCACAGAAGTCAAAGGTCAGCCCACCATGGTCACATTGCATTCAGGCCCCGATGGCGACAAACTTTTGCTCACACCCATCCGGCCCTGATGTCACCGTTCAGCCACAGATAACGTGACAATTGACCCGATCAGCCGCCATGCGAAACATGTACTCACATTTTCGTCAAGCCAATAACAGGCTTCGCGGGCAGAATTCCATCCTTGGCAAGGTTTTTCACGGCACTGACACCAAAATGCCTTGCCAGCCACCAACACAGTGAGTTTCAGTCATGACAAAAATTATCGTGGTCACCTCCGGTAAAGGAGGGGTGGGCAAAACCACCACCAGTGCCAGCTTTTCGGCTGGGCTGGCATTGCGGGGCCACAAAACCGCTGTCATCGACTTTGATGTGGGCCTGCGCAACCTCGACCTGATCATGGGTTGCGAACGCCGTGTGGTGTATGACCTCATCAACGTCATCCACGGCGAGGCCAACCTCAACCAGGCCCTGATCAAAGACAAGCATTGCGACAACCTGTATGTGCTGGCCGCCTCGCAAACCCGCGACAAAGACGCGCTGCACCAGATGGGCGTGGGCAAGGTGTTCAAAGAGCTGGAAAACATGGGCTTTGAGTACATCGTCTGCGACTCACCCGCCGGCATTGAAACCGGTGCGCTGATGGCCATGCACTTTGCCGATGAGGCCCTGGTGGTCACCAACCCCGAAGTCTCCAGCGTGCGCGACTCTGACCGCA